>JBHIDS010000011.1:0-19904 GCA_046760205.1 Candidatus Methanofastidiosia archaeon | reverse complement strand
GTGAGGTGAGGGAAAGTTTTTTAAGTTTTTGATTGAGGAGGATGCATGAAATCCGAGATACTTTTAAAAATCGATAACTGCATGTTCTGTGGGTGTTGTGAGGCCGTTTGTCCACAAAACTGTGTTTTCGTCACAGAGTACAGCGTTGGAATTGGAAAGGAATGTACCTTTTGCAGACTCTGTGAGAAGGCTTGTCCAATGAGTGTCATAAGCTATAAGGTGATTGAGTGAGAAAACTCTCTTGTGATGTGTGCGTTGTGGGTGCAGGACCTGCAGGAAGCATGGCAGCCTTTGAAGCTGCAAAAGGTTGTGAGGTTTTGGTGCTTGAGAAGAGAACACAGATCGGAATTCCAAAGCAGTGTGGAGAAGGATTATCAGAAATCGTCTTTAAAAAGTTGAAAATTTCACTCAAAGAGGATTGGATCTCTCATAGGGTTTCATTTACAAGATTGATCTCTCCATCTGGAATAGTCATAGATCTTAAAGATGAGGTTGCAAGAAAGCAAAAGTATGGTTTGGTTTTGAACAGAAAAAATATGGACAAGGGACTCGCTGAGATGGCTGCAGATGAGGGAGCAGAGTTTTTGTTGAGAACTATGTTCCTTGGGGCAAAGAGGGAAAATGGCGAGGTGAGGATTAGAGCCAAGAACTTTTCTGAGGAGCTTGAGATAAAGTGCAAGCTCGTAATCGCAGCAGATGGGGTGATGTCTCGGGTTGCAAGATTTTTTGGGATAAAAACTACGTTGCCCTTAGTCCATCTTGAAGCCTGTGTCCAGTATGAGGTTACAAACTTCAAAACAGAGGATTGTGTTGAGATCTACTTTGGTTCAGAGCTTGCTCCAGGCGGGTATGTTTGGATCTTTCCAAAGAGCGAGAACTCTGCCAACGTTGGGCTGGGTGTCATTCCCACAAAAGCCAAGGAAAAGCCTTTGTACTACCTTAAAAGATTCATGAAGAGAGAGAGATTTAGGAATGCAAAGATTGTGGAGTTCAACGTTGGGGGTGTACCTGTATCAGGTCCAATAAAAAAAACCTATTCAGATAACTTGATGATTGCTGGAGATGCAGCCAGGATGGTGAATCCTCTAACAGGAGGAGGAATCCACACCGCCATGATATCTGGAACGTATGCAGGAAAGGTAGCCTCAAAGGCGTTAGAGAGAAGTGACTTTTCTGAAGAGTTCTTGGAAAAGTACCAGAGGCTCTGGAGGGATGACTTTGGACGTGCCCTTGACGTTGCCACCAAGGGAGAGAGAGTCTTACAAAAGTTAACAGATAAAGAGATAGATGAGATTGCAAACTCTTTAAAAGAGATGAACCTTGGAGTTGTGGATACCTTGGGGCTTTTAAAGGCAATTGTAAAACTCAATCCAAAGCTCTTTTTGAAGTTAAGGGGATTGTTGTAGGTTCAAACCTTTCTCAACCTCCCTCAAAACCTCTTTCACTTTATCCTCATCCCCAATAACCCTTATCGTAACTTCTTTTGAGAGAATATCAGGATAAGAACCTATTGAAACCTCAGGATGTTTTTTCTCAAGTTCTTGCAAGAATTTATAAAGAGATGCCTCTGTGTGGGCTTTAAGCAAAATCTCTCCAACATATTTTTTACTTAAAGGTTTGAGATACTTTTTCTCAATTTCCTCTGAGAAGATGGATTTCAGCTCCAATGGAACTCCAGGAAGCACGAATATCTTTGAGTTTTTCTCGTGGATGAGAAGTCCTGGCGCTGCTCCAAGGGAGTTTTTCAAAATAACAGAATCTTCAGGCACAAAAGCCATCTTTTCAGCTCCACGAGAGAGTTTTAAAGACTTCTCCATTCCTCTTTCATAGAGAAACTTTTGAACTTCTCTCAACCTCTTCAAAGCTTTTTCACTTTTTACAAGCTCTCTCCTCAAGGCGATGCCCAAAGCCTCAAAGGTTTTATCATCAGGCGTTGGTCCCAAGCCTCCACACACGAATATAGTATCGAATCTTTTCAAAAAATCTCTTAAGGTCTCTGAAATTTCTGAAATCTCATCTCCTATCACAACAACTCTTTCAACTCTATAACCCAGATTCCAAAGCCTCTTAGAAAGCCAGTTGGAGTTGGTATCCTTCGTAAAACCCTGGAGAATCTCATCTCCTATCACTATTATTCCGATTGGCATACTTTTCTCTTTAAAATTTTGTTTTTATGGTTTTGCTAAAACAGAACTCAACATCTTTATTTCAAATTATTTTCCGTAATAATTGAAAATCCATCAAAGTTATATCTACGTAAACCCCCATCATCTAAATAATCAATGCTTTTATCATCGATTGTCTTAAATGCTAGAGCAACATCCTTTAAGATTGGGGGGCTTGCAATTGGTTCGTTATGAGAACAATAAAGATAATCCAAATTTGGTATTAAGCCTAACAGATTATCCACTGTTTTCATATAAGTTTGAAAATTTGAATCTCTATAAAAATCTCCTTCAAGATGAGTGTACAAAGGACCTTTGTAAAAAGTGTCTCCAGTAAAAAGTATTTTATTTTTGTGATCCAGCAGCATAATACTCTCCTCAGAATGTCCGGGAGTATAAATAATCTTAAGCTCTCTGTTTCCAAGATTTATTATATCTCCGTGATGTAACAGCTTAGGACTAGAAGGATGAATAACATAACTTTCTGGATCAAAACCTTTTGGAAAACCCATATAAATCATGCTTTCTGAAATGTGTATCTCCAATTCTTTCCTAGAATATCCTCTCTTCAAACGTTCTACTGCCATTTCATCATCATACACATACACAGAAGAAAATTCATGATTACCTCCAACATGATCAAAATGTATATGGCTGTTAATTATCATGACTTCATTTGAGGTCAATTGGCATACAATTTTCTTGATATTACCAATTCCCAATCCAGTATCAAGAAGCACTGATCTGTCTGAACCAATAATTAAAAAAGATATTACCTCTTGAAAATGCCTGGGCTCATATATGGCATACACATCCTTAGGCAACCTATATACCTCAAACCAATCATCTGCCATATCAATTTTTTCAAATTTTTCATATGCTTTTCGTGGGAGTTTCTTGTACCACTTTTCAAGAACAACTGCGTCTTTAACTTTTTTTGGCATGGTGGATCATCTCTATATAATTACTTTCAATTGTATTTTTTATGTGTCTCTCGCCCTTATTTGTTTCCTAAAAACAAAACTCAACCCTCACTTTTTCATTTTTTGCGATAACTTCAATCCTCTCCCTCAATTCCCTCTCATACCTCACTCCATCTCTCATTATCTTGCGATACTTCAAAACCAATTCTGGATACTCTTCTGAAAGCATTTTTTTCAATCTTGCAAACACCCTCCGATACAAATTCATTTTATCAACTGTGATGTGGGACACATAGGGCTTTATTGAAGAGAGCAAATCTTGAATTGATTCAAAATCATCTGAGATGAAGGGAAGAACAGGACCAAAGAAAACCCATGTTGATACTCCTTCATCTGAAAGTTTTTCCAAAGCCCTCAACCTTGAAGCAGGGGATGGAGCATTTATTTCAAACTTTTTATAAATTCCATCAAGAGTTGTTATTGTAAAACCAACATCTATTTCCATCTCACAGAGCAAATCCAAATCCCTCAAAACAAGAGGGGATTTTGTGAGAATTGAAACCTCTAACTTAGAGTTTTTCAAGAGCTCCAGGCATTTTCTCGTTACTTTGAACTCTTTTTCCAAATTCTGATAGGCATCCGTAACACTTGAAATCAAAACCCTGCCTTTCTTTATCCTCCTCAACTGTCTTTTCAAAACTATAGGAGCATTTATCTTGACATCCACAAACTCCCCCCATTCCTCTTTATGAGATGTGTACTTTTTCATGAAAGTGGCATAGCAGTATAAACAGCCATGCTGACATCCGGTAAATGGGTTTATGGCATAGTCTACCCCATAAATTCGAGATTTATTCAAGATAGATTTGCACAAAACTTTCCTAATCTTCATAATTATTTCTCCAATCCCAAAATATTTTTCAATTTCCCTCTTAATTCTTTCATTGTACTAACTGCAATCTCTACATCCTTAGCTGATGCACTCCAACCAGGATAACGAGTCAGTATACCATATGGATTCAACTTTTGTAAAAGGTCATCAAAACTACCTAAGTGTTCATCATGTCTTTTAGCTAACTCACACAATCTAATCAAATCATGAATCCAAGGTGGTTTCTCTTCTTTTAAAATTAAGAAGGCTTTTAGATATTTTTCTATGCATTGGTGACTATGATAACAGATAATATTTGGAACATCTTTTGCATTTAATGATAAAGAAGCTCTATAATCTTCTTCAGCTTTTGATATCCATTCTTCAATCTGCTTTTCTTTCATATAAAACCCTTCCCTTTGTGAGTATTTCACTGATAAAGATATCGTTGAACTTTAAGCATTCTTTTATTTCTTTTGGAGTCTTCACAATAATATCTATCGCCGTTTCCCTTGGTTTTAAAATTTTTGAAACCTCTATTATCCTTTCAATCTCTCTTTTATTATTCTCCTTTATTATCAATATATCTAAATCACTATATTTTTTAGGTTTCCCCCAGACATGAGACCCAAAAAGAATGATTTTTTCAGGCTTGTAATAAGTTCTGATTTTATCAACTAACCTATTAATTAACATTTCTTCTTTTATTTAAATCACCTCTTTAATTTGATTTTTTTCATCACATATAAGTACTTTTTGCATAAATATTTTCTTCATTTCAATCACAGTAACAATTTTTTGGTGTTAGGTAATTTGGAAAATAAGGTCTTAAAAATCTTCTGACCTCATAACACAAATGACAACTGTTAACATAACCCTTCTCTAAAACAAATCCCATTTCTTTTGCAAAGTCTAAAAGACCAGAGGGACCATCTTCTACAAGGATTTTTACAATTGGATGTTTTTTGTAGCTGTAATTTTCAACTATCTGAGAGAGAGGATTCTTTTTTGTGTTTCCAATACTCAAACCTGGGCACAACAAGACATTTCCAAAACAATCTATGTCAACCCCCTGAGGATTTTCAAGAGTCCCCAAAGACCAGATTCCTTCACATTTTTCCATAGGGATTTCAGTTTTTGGTATATATTTAGCCAATTGAGAGGCTCTTCCCATGTAGAGAGGTTTGCTTTCCCTTACCGTAACATCCTCAAGAGATAGATTTTCAACAAATTTTCTTGCCTCATTGTTGATATTTGAATTAGAGTTTTGAATTCTTACATCTATCTCAACCTCCATTATTTCTTTCGAAGCTTGAATTGTGTTTTCCACAAATTTCAAGGGAACAAATTCTTGATGAAAGGCATCCATACTCAAAAAGAACTTTGTAACACCAACTTTTTTGAGTTTTAAAATTATTTTGTATGCTGTATTAAAGTTTTTAGCCCAAAAACAATTTGTGAAAATCCAAACTTCAACATTTGCCTCTCTTGCAATTCTTAAAACTAAATCAAGATACAAAAAAGGTTCTCCCCCAGAGATGCAAACCACCTCTGGTTCTGTTGATTGAGGATATATTTTTGCATCCTCAAACTTCATTCTTCCCCTTAACTTTGGATGACATCCATAGGCACAGTGGGAACATTTTGCATTGCATCTGTAGGTTATCAAGAGCCCTAAACTTACTATTTTCATTTTTTCACCTATACCTTATCAACTTTCCAACCATTCTATATTTTATGCTTTATCTCTTTTCATTCCTCAATCTCAAAACCCATTCTGGAACCTTGTAATTCTGTATATCTACTCCAACAAAGGCCTTTACATCCAAAACTGGGGTTTTGTTCAAGGCATCTAGCCCCCTAACAATCAAAACATTGTCTTTTATTTCCAAAAGCTCTGCAACTGTCACTCCAATGGGGTTTGGTCTGTGCTGAGTTCTTGTGGCAAATACTCCAACCAAAGGCAATTCTTTTCTGTTTTTTGGATGAATCATCTTTCTGTCTCTCTTTGCTCTGTGGAGCCAGAACAAAACCTGAATGTGAGAAAATTCTTCCAATCCCTCAACAGCTTTTTTGAATTTTTCGAAAATACGAATCTCTGAAGCAATATCCTTCCAATTCTGCCCCCTTGGCTCATTTTCAGAATTTTTCACAATCCCAATAACTTCTATCTCAATTTTCATTTTCTCACACTATATCATCCTTCAACAATTCAAACCATAAAAACTTATCCTTTCAAATTCATAACCAAACCGCTTTGTTGAGTAAAAATCTTCATTTTTTTCAATCCCCTTCGGCTTAAAATCTCAATGACAAAACTCATAATCCAAGAAAATCTAAAAGATTTCTGGGAATTTGGAAAATCAAGGGTTTTCCCAAATTGGCTTCTGCAAACATTTATAAATAAACATCTAATTTAACTATCATGAAAGAGACGATTAAATGAATCCATCACCAACAAAGAGTAGAGCTGTCTTTGAGATTATCTTAGCTTTCTCTCTCACCTTCATAGCACTCTGGGCATTTCAGCTTACGCCTATACCAGAGTTGCAAAAGGACATTCTGCACCATTCCTTTCTTGAGTATACAATCATGATTTTGGTTCCTCTGTTAATCCTCTTTTTTACCAGAAAGAGTTTCGCATCCTATGGCATTACTTTTCAAAATCTGAGGTATCACCTTGATGTGGCGTTTACTTGCTTAGCTGTTGTGATGCCATTGTCAGCACTTGGATACGCCTTCTTGCTTCCAAAACTTCAGACATCCTATCTCTACTGGGATGGAGCATTGATCTTATCAGTGCTTAAAATCAGCTCGCTCTTTCTGATAGCTTACCTGCTTAAGAAGAAACAAACATTTAGCAATCTCCCATCATCAAATGTTATCTTGTTTCTCTTCTTTTTGGTCGCAGTATTTTCTGTAGCTGTATTCACAACGCCACATACAAAGAGGATTTCTGGTTTTGTGTTCTACTTATTTTTTGTTGGATTTGGTGAGGAGATCATGTTTAGAGGTTATATTCAGTCAAGATTGAACGAGGCTTTCGGCCATCCATATCAATTCTTTGAGGTGAATTTGGGGTGGGGGCTGGTAATCACTTCTCTAATATTCGGCTTAATGCACATTATAAACCCTTACAATCCATTCAATTGGTGGTGGGGTTTTTGGACTTTCTTTAGTGGACTGGTGCTTGGCTTTATCCGAGAGAAGACAGGTAGCATCGTGGCTCCTGCCATCATCCATGGGCTACCCCAAGCCTTTGTAATCCTTTTTTTTGGGTTGGAATAGAAATGTTTTCTTAGAACTCTTTCTTAGCTTTTATTCAGCTGATAAAAAGAGAACCAAGAATTTGATTTTGGTGCAAAATGTTACTGCATAATGTTTATTGGCAAAAGAAAGACGTTATGATTTATTACCAAAGACTTTTAAAAAACCCTCAAAGAATAATCATGCCAAAAGGATTATTCAGAGGTATAAAGATTGGTACCGTTCACTCCATCTTTAAAAGATTCTTTGTCGTAAGGATGGACAAAAACTTCAAAGGCGTTTTAGGGCAAACTCTTTACAACAAAAGAGAGAAAAAGATTGGGAGAGTTTTGGAAATCTTTGGACCCTTTAAAAAACCTTATCTAAAGGTCTTGAAGGTTAAAGAGGTTAGCATGGGAGAGTATGTTTATATATGATCAACTTGCCTCGTAGTAAACCAACTCCTCAACACCAACTTCGATACCCCGACAAAATCCCTTGTCGTCTGAACCCATGATTCTTGCATTTCCCACAACTTCTAACTGAACCCTTCCAATGGAGGTCTCGAACTCATCTAAGTTCAAACTTATCTTCTGCTTTGAAAAGTTCAAAGCCTTTATCTTTGCCACGACACCGGTGGTTCCCGAAATCACATCCTCCTTACACTTTGAAGTGATAAAGATCAAATCTCCTACACTGAGCTTTAAAAGCACGTTGATGTTGTCTGCATTTCTCAACTCCAAAGTTGTGACTCTGTGGGTAATTAGTTCTTTTAAAACCTTTTTTGAGACACTTGTTAGTGCATACATTATATCACCTATAGATACATGGTTGGAGCCTCTTTCCTTTTGGTTCTCTCCATATCCTCTGAGAGTTTCTTGTACCTTGCTTCCACCAGCTCCGCCTCCTTCAAAAGGGGAGAGATGTCTATCTTTAGATCTAAGAGTTTGCTGACTCTCCTAATTAGGTTGGCAGAGGCTCTTGGATCTGGAACATTTCCCACAGTCTCAGCCAGAAGCCCAAGGGCTGGAATGTTCTGCTTTATACATTCAGAGAGAAGAGAGCCCGAGGCTCCACTTATGGTTCCCATCTGAAGAATCTTTAACTCCTTCTCCTCTACATTTTCTAAGAACTTTTTCTCAGATGCCGCTACGTAGACATTCTCCCCAGTCTCTCCTATTCCGATACCTGCAAGGGAGTAGGACATTTTCACCCCCTTTTCCTTTAGAAAGTTTCCTATCGTCTTTGTTATCTCATAGATTGATTCGTCTGGGAGGGGAATGTCGCATATGAATACAATCAGATTCTCTTTGGCGTACACTCGAAGAGGGGGAAGAACCTTTCCCTCAAAAACGAGAGAAACTGGAGGAATCTTGTCTGAACACATGTATCCAACTTCTGAGAGTTTTAAGGAGTGAATTATATATGTTGCTGCTATGTGCCCCACCAATCCAACTCCAGGAAATCCCTCTATAGCCACTGCATCCTTGTACTCTAACTTTACCTTCTCAATAACTTCTGCCATACGACTTCTAACTCATAAAGATTTAAATAGCTTACCCTTTCGATTGGATATTCTGTAAAATAGTAGAGATGAGTTCTACAACCACAATCACTTGAACCAAAATCTTTTATGAATCCATCACTCAAGGCGTAAAGTTTTTTACTTAAGAAACACTCAATCCTTTCTGAGGTTTTGAACTTCAAAACTTCCTCTATATGTGCAACCTCCAAAAGATAATCGATGTGCCAGTGCACTCGCTTATCTCCTCGTAAGTGCCTTTCTATTCTCTTTTTTAAGGAATTCATAGCAGAACCCACATAGCAGTAATAACCTTTTGGAAACTCAATAATCCCCAACTTTCCAACCTCCAATCTACAGGTTTCACATAGGAAGAGTATCAAACAATAAACACCTTTATCTGTTTTTTCCATACTCGCACATCCTCTTTATTGGACACTCCCCACATTTTGGTTTTCTTGGAAGACAAATCCTCTGACCAAATCTCACCATGAGCTCGTTGAGCTCCAACCAGTACCTCTCATTCAGCTTCTTTGAGAGCTCTCTCTCCGTTTCCTCTGGATTTTTGGTTTTCACCCAGCCCAACCTGTTGGAGATTCGATGCACATGGGTGTCTACTGGTATGGCATTTTTTTGAAATCCATAGACCAGAACACAATTTGCAGTCTTTCTTCCAACGCCAGGTAGAGAGAGTAGGTTTTCAATATCATCTGGCACTTTCCCTGAAAATCTCTCTACTATTTTTTTGGATATCATCTTGATACGCAAAGCCTTGACCCTGAAAAAGCCGGCAGATTTTACCAAAACTTGTAAATCTCTCTCAGAGGCTTTCGCTATCTCTTCTGGAGTCTTGAACTTTGAGAACAGAAGGTTTGTTGCCCTTTTCGTATTTTCATCTTTGGTTCTCTGTGAAAGAACCGTTGAAATTAAGACTTTAAAAGGGTCTTTGCTCTTTACGGTTGCCCCTATCTCACCCAATCTCTCTCCCATTCCCTCAAGGATTTCTGAAGCATTGGTTATCTTATAAACCTGCGTACAAATCCACCTCGATTCTCTCTTTTAAGGAAATCTCTCGGCCCCTAAACTCAGAGGAGTAGGCATAGATTTCGACCCCCTTTCTCGAAGCCCTCCTCAAAGTTTCTCCAAATTTTGGATCTGTCTCATCGTTTGAGGTAAAAACCTTTACATCCCCTCTCTGAATCAAGAAGAGAACACAGGCACGAAAACCCTCATCCTTTGCAGAAATCAAATTCTCGAGATGTCTTCTTCCTCTCTCTGTAGGTGCATCTGGAAACTTTGCAACCCCCCTATCCACCAAAGTGCAGGACTTTACCTCTAGAAGGCAACACTCGTTTGAGTTTGATAGTAGAAAATCTATTCTTGAAGAGGAATAGGTAACCTCTCTCAAAATATCATCGTACTTTGAAAAACCCTCTAAGAGTTTTCTCTTCAAACTTTCATAGATTAGAAGATTAGGAAACCTAGAGTCTATGGATACCAAAACATCTCGATGATAAACCCCTATCAAATCATACTTGGTCTTTCTCCCCCTGCCCTCAACCTTTCTTAAAACCACTCTCTTACCATGGACCATCAACTCCTCCATTCTTCCAGGATTTGGGATGTGACAAAAAACCTCATCCCCATCTAATCTTGAAACTGCAAGGTAGCGATTTGGCCTTTTTTCAAAAAGAGCATCTCTCAGAACTCCATCAATCCTCATACATCTTCCTCCTTATCTTTATGGCATTCACTGGACATGAAAGAAGGCAGTTGGTACACTCCATACACCACGAAGCATCTATCACCACACACCTCCTCTCTCCCTTAACCTTAACCAATTTGTAAATTCTAGGACCTTTGTAGCAAATCTCTATACACTTTCCACATCCGATACATTTCTCATCGATGATTATCTCTCTCATAAAAATACCTTAAAAGGAATTCCACAAACCCCTTATTAAATTTTCTTTCAATTCAAAGGGGAGAAAACCTTTTATACTTAGAGATGTAGGTAAAAAGACTAGGTCGGGAGCATAGGCATCTCTTGTAACCTGAAGTCTTTAAGCAGGGACCAAAGCCAAGGAAGCGGTGCCAATCCTTGTCCTCTGAGGTGGGGTTCTGACGTTGAGTCTCTGTCCTTCTCGATTTGCGGAAAGGCATTTATCTCTGGAGGGAGGTGAAGAGCCTTCTCATCCTGCAAACCCCGCAAGGCCCGGAAGGGAGCAGCGGTAGTAGGGACGTTAAATGCTTGAAGGGTAGCAGAGAGGAGAAAGTCCTCTCTTTACGGCAGGGGGAGACATCCATTTCTTGGCGTGTCGCTTAAGGGTGAAAAAATGGAGAGAAAAAATCTTTTAGGTGCCATCTCATATCTCTTTGGAATCTTGAGTGGAATTTTGATTTACCTACTTGAAAAAGATGATTTTGTAAGATTTCATGCCAGACAATCCATAGTGTTCAGTTTGATATTCGATGGCTTAGCCTTAATTTTAGGAGCATTCAGCATTTTTTTGAGAAATCTGATAATCTTGATTGGCTTGATACTTTGGCTTTTCTTGATGTTCAAAGCTCTCTCTGGAGAAAGGTATGCGTTGCCTATTATCAAAGATATTGCAAAGTTAATTCCATAAAGGGAAATCTATAAAAGTACAAAGTATTTTTTATAAACCAGAGGTTCTCATAGAAGGGCAAATCTCCTAAGTGGGTTTGAGTGTAACGAATGACCCACAACGCTCCTGACAGGTTTGTGTCAGGTGCACGAGGTTTGCAGTGATGTCGGGGTGGCCCAGTCTGGTACGGCGCAGGCCTGCTAAGCCTGTGGGCGTAAGCCCTCCAGGGTTCAAATCCCTGCCCCGACGTAAACACAGAAAGGGTTTTAAGGGAATGGTTTTTAATTTTTTGAATTGGAATTTTATGTATTTTAATGATAATCTTTTTAAATACTTGAACTAAATTAGTTATGGTGGTTGATTGATGAATCAAGATAGCCTTCTGAGGGAATTGCAGGAAATTCAAAAGATCGTCATGGATGATCCAACAAAGCTCTCTCCAAAGGCTAAAAAAAGATTTTGGAAAATTGTAGGAATAATTAAAAGTGATCCTTCTCCCAACCTGCAATTAATAGATACAGCCGCAGAGATTCGTGATGAACTCTTTCTTCATAAATTAGGACACACGAAACCAATGCGTGTCGTAATGCCTATTTGGACCATATGTGGATTTGGAGCTATTGCAATCTCATTATTGTTTACCTTCCCTGATTTGATGTATCCTGCCATGTACATCTCGTGGTTTTTTGTTGTGCTCTTTATTTTAGGTTACTTGTGGATAATAAATGTAGGAAAGAAATGGAGATTATTTATTTTTGGAGTTTTTGTTGGTGGAACTGTGGCACTTGATTTGTTCTATGTTGTAAAATCAACAAATCTTCTTATTGAGTTTAACAGATACTTTATGTTTGCATCTATTCCTTGTTTCTATCTCCATGGTCGTTATATAGGAGGTTTAATTTCAGGAATCAAGTTTGATGGTGTGAGTCGTGATCAGTTCTATTTGCCTACGTTAAAGATAAATTATCGAAGTTACTTAGCTGCAAAACCACCAGCTAGGCAATGGATTTTTTTCTTTGGTGGAATAGGAACGGTAGTGACATCAACGGCAGTTGCAACACTTCAACTATTATTTTTTGGAAGTTTATCATGGTATTTAATCCCTGCATTTCTGCTATTTGGTGAAATACTTGATTATTTAAATCTGGCAGGGCCATTGGGTGGTGGGGAGTTTAATCATCTAAGCCGTGAGCATAGGATAATAAAGAAATGGAAGAGGAAATTGAAAGAGGGAAGTTAGGAGAGGATTGTGAAAGGGAACACAGATAGATTATGTTAAGCTTGATGTCTCAAAAGTGCTTGAGTTTAAATCCTTTTGGAGTTTATGAAGCCAAGAATTAAAGAGGTAGAGGAGTTTGCACTAAATTTCGATGGAATTGTAGCACCCTCTTCGAGCTTGAAGAAAAAAGCCTTAGATTTGGTTTGGATATTGAGGAAAGAGGTGTTTGTTGTGTTTTCTGAACATTTGAAGGCATTCTTATTCTTCACCTATCATATCAGGCAATTCATCTTCCAGCAATCTCAAGCGTGGATAGAGGTAACTTGCTATCGTTGCGATTGCCATTGACATTCCCACGAGAATGAATATCAAGCCAATTCCTCGACCTGGTCCAACACCTATGATCCTTCCCACACTTTGAGCCAAAGGTCCATTTACCACCATAAGCGGCTCAAAAACTTTATCTGCTAGGGGACCAGCCAATACATAGGACAAAGGTGACATGGACATTGCAACCATTTGTCGCACAGAAAAGACCCTTCCTTGGACATCTGGTGCTGTCTTCACCTGCCAAATTGCTTGACTGCAACCATTGGCGATGGGAACCATGAAGAGGAACACGAAGTAAACTGCAGAAATGAGTAGTACACTGTCTCTAAATCCACCCAGCCCGAGCACCACTCCACCTATGAATATGGAACCTAAAAGACCATTTATGCGGCGCTTTGGCCCTCCCCAAGTACTCATGACAAGTCCACCTATCAACATGCCAAAACCTCCAACAGAAATCATTGAACCAAGGATAACGGGGGAGGCAAAACTCAATACTAAGGGTGTAATCAATACAGAAACAAATCCCAAGGTAAAGTTTACTACAGCAAAGAAGATGAGTAGACTAAACAAACCATGTCGTGCTCTAATATATCTCCAGCCAAAAGCAGCTTCATTCAGCAGTGAACTCTTTCCCGCTTCACCATCAGCAGTAGTTTTAGGTTTTGGGACTCGCACTATCATCAATGTACATAATGCGAAGAGGAATGTTGCAAAATCAATGAAAAGAATGTCCCAAATTTCAATAGTCATGATTAAAAATCCTGCAAGAGCAGGGGAAACAATGGTTGAAACCGCCTCCGCTGCCTGCACCATTCCTGCAGTCCGACCCAGGTGTTCTTTGTGAACTAGTAATGAAGTAGCAGCAGAATAAGCTGGCCACTGGAAACTGTGAAATGCAGAACTAATTCCAACTAAAATGTAGATGTGCCAGATTTGTAGTTGATTTGAATAAAGAAGTAAAGCTATCATCAAAGTGCTCACAGCTGCACCCGAATCACTGAGAATCATTACATGGCGCCTATCCCATCTATCAACTAGAGCTCCAGCTATTGGTGACATTAATATTCTTGGTATTGCAAAAGATACAAAGATGAGTGATAATTGAGTAACAGATCCTGTTTCAAGGTAAACCCAAACACCCAAAGCAAAACCCGTTAACCCAGAACCTATGATGGAAATGAATTGTCCAATCCATATAATGAAAAAAACCTTCATTTTACTGAGGGGATTCTTTTCTTTCATGCTCATTGTGCACCTTAATTAATGACTAATCTTCTTCTAAATCAAATTCATCCTCCAAAAAATCATCAAGCTCAATGTTTATCTCTGGAATTCTTATGTCCAAGCCCTTGATGAAATTATGAATTCCTTTCTCGATCTTGAATTTCCCATTGCCCTTTGAGAGAGAAATAGATGATGTTGGAGTTTTTATAAATATCTTTCCCTTATCAAAAAAAATTTTTGAAGTTGGGGTTTCAACCCTCATTCCATTCTTTCCAAAGGAAAATTTTGATGCAGGTTTGTCAATTAATATCTCCCTTTTTCCAGTTTCCTTTCCCTCGAAAAGGAATTTGAAGTTCTTCAACTTTTCCTCTACATCTGGAACAAAATCTTTCAGAGAATCCTTCAACTCCTCCCTTATTTCATCTCTGTACTTTCTGATCTTTTCCTCCCAGTTTCTAATTAAAATTTTTTTTGCAGGTTTCTTCATCATTAACTCATTTTCTGAAAGGAAAATCTTTTTTGCAGGCTTTTTTATCCTCAAAGATTCTTTTGTAAGGTGTATTGAAGTCGTTGGTCCCTTTAATCTTATCTCATCAGGAGTTATCTCAATTTTTTTCGTTGGGGATGAGAATTTAACTCCTTCATCTTCACAAATACAATTCTTCGTGGGACTTTTAAGCTCAGCTTTTTCATCTGATAGAAAAAGTCTTAGGGGAGCATATCTTCCAACACCGATCACCAATCCTATAGGTCCAAATCTTTTTCTTTTTCCATATGTGATCCCTTGAATGTACCACTCCCCTTCCTTCAGTTCAGAAACTTCCAAATCATACAGCAAGTTTTTTGCCCTTTGAATCAACCTTTCATCTTCTGTAGTCTCTGATTTTGGTTTTTTATCTCTCCAAGTTTCTTCGCTTGTTACAATCATGGCTCCAATTGGTATTTTTTCTGAAATTCCATTTACAAGTTCACACTCTCCCGTTGTAAAGAAAACACCGCCAATTTCCTTGTTGTCCCTTAGAATTGGACAAAATTTTCCATCGTCAAAGAGAACCTTTCCCTTCGAAGTCTCTATTTTAAATTCCTCAAAATGGTAGACCTTATCTAAAGCATACAGTTCTTTTTCTTCTCTGGGCTCTCTCTCCAAAGTCTTGAGCTTTTCCTCGTAATCTCTTTTCAAAATACTGTAAACTTCATCAGAAAGTAGAGCTTTTTCGTGGTTCTCCTCTATCTCTTTTAAAAGTTTTTCAATTCTCTGCCTCTCAATCTCCATGTCATCACCTCTATCTTCACTTTTTATAAACCTTTTGCTAAGATTTTTAAAGAACTCTCTCATTGAAAATCCCTCTGAAAACTCTTTTTACCTCAGCGATTTTTAGATTCAACCTCTTCTTCAAAGGCTTAGGTCTGTAAAGGGGTGGGATCATATCTACTGATATTTTCCCATCTCTCAGGCAAATTTTTTCAATGTCTCTATTTGAGTTTCTATTCTCATTCATCTTTTGTTCCATCAATACCACATACGAAAGATCTGGCTGCATTTTTTCACCTCCATTTAGATCTATTAATTCTCATTCTATACTTCCTCATATTCTCATTCAATTTTTGTTCCATCAGTACTGCAAAATAAAGTTCTGGCTGCAAGTTCTCACCGCCATTTTAGGTATCTCAATTCTCATTCTGTACTTCTTCTCCAAATCACCTAAGTTGGGTCTCTCAATTCTCATTTTGGATATTTTCATTCAATCACCAAATAAATCTACAATGTAGGTATATATAAGCTTTTCTTAACAATAATTGATTATTTTTTCTTTTTATTGCTATATTTTTCTAATTTTTGAGAAACAAACATTATTTTTCTTTTTTGAATAACCTTTCTCTTTCTTGCAAAATCATTCTCAAAATGGCATCCCAAACTTTATAAATCAAATAAATTCAAAATAATTCATGGAAAAGTGTAGGATATTCAACGCCCTGTCAAATGAATACAGAATAAGAATTTTAGATTTTTTGAAAAGGGGAGATGCAAGGCCTCATGAAATTGAAAAAGAGTTGGGATTAACGAGATCTGGCTTGGAGAGACATTTGAAGGTTTTACTTGAGGAAGGATTTATTAAGAAAAAGGCTTTTTTGATTAGAGGGAAGGTTAGGCTTAACTATTGTTTGGAGAAAAACGTTGACAGATTTTTGGAGGCTTTGGAAGAAGTTATGGAGATTTTTTCAGAGGTTGAGGAGGAGAGAAGAAAGGAGGACAGAGTTGAGGCTTTGAAGATTGAGATGAAAAGCTTGGAGGATACTCTCAAAAACATTGAGAAGATGCATGAGGGAGGAGAAATGGGGGATGAGGAATTTGAGAGATTGAGAAGGGATTACTCCTCAAAGCTTTCAAAAATTGTGAATGAGCTTTTGGATCTGATTTAGTATCAACTTCCAAACCCAAAGCCTTATAAAATCTTAATTTTATGAAAAAGAATGTATAAAGGCTATAGAGGCAGAATCCTTCAAATCGATTTGAGTAAGGAGAGAGAGGTTGAGATAGAGCTTGATGAGGAAATTTATGAAAAATTTCTGGGAGGAAAGGGAATAGCAATATATCTTTTGTACAAGAATTTGAAAAAAAATGTTTCTCCTCTTTCCAAAAGCAATATTCTGATTTTCATGACAGGACCCTTGACAGGGACTGGGGCACCTTTTTGTGGAAGGTTTGTCGCTATGTCAAAGTCTCCCCTTACAAACACCATATTTACCTCAACCTGTGGAGGTCCTTTTGGAGTTTATCTCAAGAGAGCAAACTACGATGGATTGATTGTTTCTGGAAAGGCAAGATCTCCAATGTATCTTGAGATCAAGGATGGAGTTGAGTTTAGAGATGCAGATAATTTGTGGGGGAAGAGCACTGAGAAAACCATAGATGCTCTGGGAAAAAATTCTGTTGTTATAGGTCCTGCAGGAGAAAATCTGGTGAAGTTTGCATGTATTCGTTCCGCAAACAGATTTCTGGGGAGAGGGGGGCTGGGAGCTGTAATGGGCTCAAAAAACTTGAAGGCTGTAACTGTCTCAGGCAACAAGAAAGTGGAAATTTATGATAGAAAAAAGTTTAGAGAATTTGTTGAAAGGGTTGGAAAAATAGTTAAAAAGGATGAAATTACAGGTTATTCCCTTAAAAGGTATGGCACAAACATGCTTGTAAATCTAATAAATGAACGCAGAATGATTCCTGTAAAGAATTTTCAGCATGGTTATTTTGATGATGCTGATAAGATTGGGGGGGAGGCTCAGGAAAAAAGGTATGAGGGCAGGGACGGTTGTACACAGTGTTCTGTAAGGTGTGGACATGTCATAGGTGGAAAAAAAGCTCCAGAGTATGAAACAACTTCCCTTCTTGGAACAAACTTGGGTATTTCTGATTTGGGTGAGATAATTGAGTGGAACAGAATTTGTGATGATTTGGGAATGGATACAATTTCTGTTGGAGGGATTTTGGGATTTTTGATGGAACTTTCAGAGAGGGGAATTTTGGATTCCAATTTGAGGTTCGGAAGCACAGAGAATATATCTAAAACCATGAAAGAAATTGCTTTGAAAAAGGATTTTGGCAGGGAAATTGCGAAAGGTGTTAAGTATCTAGCAGAAAATTATGATGGAAAGAAATATGCGATGCATGTAAAAGGGCTGGAGATGGGAGCTTACGATCCAAGAAGAGCTTTTGGTATGGGTTTAAACTATGCAACCTGCAACATGGGGGCAAGGCACAACGATGCATATCCAATATCCACAGAGGTACAGGGAGTTCCAGTGTTTATCAATCCCTATTCCTCAAAAAAAGCGGTACACATAAGGTGGGGGCAAGACTTTTTCTCTGCCCTTCGTTCCTCAATATTCTGCATATTTTCTGGATGGGCTTTGGGACATCTTTCAAAAACAATAAATTTCCTCCCTTCAAAATTCCTTAGCTTTTTTACCTTGAACTTTCCAAGACTTGCTTACAAATTTTATAGAATAGATATTTATCCAGAGCTTTTAAATTCTGTGACAGGAATGAGATTGTCACAAAAAAGTTTCTTGAAAATCGGAGAGAGGGTTTTCAACTTTGAGAGAATGTTCAATGTTAGAGAGGGTTTTTCTTCAAGAGAGGATACTTTGCCTCAAAGATTTTTTACCCCTTTGGATGGCGATGAAAAAGCTGTCGTCCCCCTTGAGGAAATGCTTGAGGATTACTACAAAGTAAGAGGTTGGAGTGAGAAAGGAATCCCAAGAAAAGAAAAACTCAGAGAGCTCGGGTTGGAAAGCCTTTAACGAAAATGAAAGAGAGAAAAATGAAACCAGATAGAATCTTGAAAGTAAAACCTCCAAAAGAGTATCCCCCAGAGGAAGGTAGATATCTTCGTGGAAACGATTTTTCTCCAGTTGCAGTTGTGTGTATCCTAAACACTCCCCAAGAAAAGATTCCGTCTCAGCTTGAAAACCTTATAAGATATGCAGTTGAGAGTGGAGCAGCTCTTGCGGGGCTTCTTCAGACAGAGAACATCGGAATTGAAAAGGTCGTTCTAAACATAATCTCAAATCCAAACATTCGCTTTATCATTCTATGTGGAATAGAATCAAGGGGACATCTCACTGGTCAGACCTTCAAGGCTCTAATTGAAAATGGGGTTGATGAGAAAAACTTTATAATTGGTTCTGCCGCTCCAACCCCATACCTCTACAACCTTCCTAAAGAATTTATAAAGAGATTTAGAGCCCAAATCACCTTAATCGACCTTCTTGAAAGCATCGATTGTGAGCTTTTAAAAAAAGGGGTGTGGTCCTGCTATCAAGAGAAACCAACAAAATTTAAGGACTACGTTCTCTGCGATCCAGGTGCCTATCCAAAACCTCCAATTTTGAGAAAGCTCACCTGGAAAGTGACACAACCATGGACGGTTGTAAGTGAAGAGGAGAAAAAAGTCCTGCAACGTATCACAGAGGCTGCCAAGAGGCAGAGGGAGAAGAGTAAGAAGAAATAGTTACCCAAAACCATGACAAGAAACACAGGACTTTCCTGGATTATGGTCCTGTCTATCAACATGGCAAGCCTCACAGGTTACTCTCCCTTCAACGATCCATGTGTGGGGCTTGTGACAGTACACACAGGTTTTATGGGCTGTTATCGAGTGATACCCTCTCTCCGAGACGTCGTGACACAGAGTACACTTTACTGGAGCCTTGCTTTTATGGGGGATGTGGCAGTTTGAACAAACATACTTCATCGGTGCAAGACCTTTTGGGAAAGGACCAACAGCCTTCACCATTTTTTCATGGCAAGTCAAACAATCCTTTCTATCAGGTTCCAAACTCTCTTCTTCTGTGGATAGATAATTGTGACACGTGGTACAGTGAAGAGAACCCATTCCGGGGATATCCATAACAGTGTCTCTGTGACACTTCATGCAAATATCTTCTGGAGGTGTAAGCTCATGCAAACTTATCGAATGACAATCAACACAGTTTATCTCGTTTTCAACATAGTGAACCTTGTGTCCCACTGTTTCTGCAATTTGAATCCATTGGAGATTTCTGTTTACATGACACTGTTCACACTTCTCATTTTTCACTATCGACTCTCTCATTACCATTTCAGGTCTAAAAAATATGTAGTATACCATTGACTTTATATCTTCTGCAAGTGATTGCTCATGGCATCTGTGACAGGTGACTTTGTTATGCTCACTCTCCTGCCAAATCTCCCATGGATCGTTCATTAAGTGGCAGGTGTTACAAAACTTGGGATCTTGAAAAACATACTGATAACC
>JBHIDS010000010.1:0-21812 GCA_046760205.1 Candidatus Methanofastidiosia archaeon | reverse complement strand
AGAATTGTACAATAAAGCTTAACAACCCAAAAATTTATATGGAATGTATTCCATATAATTCTTGATCACAATGGATCGTTGTTCAATTTGTGGCGAAACTGTTCAAGAAGACAAAATAAGTTTTAGTTATTGCTTGAACTGTCGTGCTACTTTTCATTATGATTGCATAAAGAAAAGATTGTATCATGTAAAAGCTTGTCCAAACTGTAACCAATCTCTAAGTCTTTTAAAACTTGGTAGAAAACCTATCCAAGATTTAAAACCAATTGTGTCTGATTTAGAAAAGGAAGAAAAAATTAAAGAAAAACCTATCATAAAGAAAAAACCTCAGGAAATAGTTAGTTTAGATGATGAAATCTTAAAGGTTATGGAGATTGAAGAAAGAGACCAAAGAATTTCATACCCAAAAAGAGAAGAATATCCAATTGAGAAGGAAAGGTATGTTCAAGAGACTCTAGAGCCTGAACCATATAAAACTATTGAATATGAACCAATCAAGAAGAAGAAATTTAAGCCACAAATTTTCATCATGTCTATTCTAATTTCTTTTCTAATTGTTATTGCTATTTTCTATTCTAATTTGAGCAAAATTAACTCATGGTATGAGGATTCAAAATATCAATATTCAATTACAGAGTCTAAATATCTTGAACAACAGACAAGAGTTGATTCATTAAAATATCAATATGAAACACTGAATAAGAATTATAATAATTTGGAAAGTGAATATAAAAGTAGGCAATCAAAATATGATCAAGATATCAAAACCCATGAGGAGAAAAAAAAGAAAATAATAACCTCAGGACTAGTAACGATGATCGTAACTATCATCAATCCATCTTTGTTTCCATTAATCGCCAAATCCACTGGATTGAGCATTGAGGAAATTGCAGACACATTTGTTAATGAGCCACAGAGATTAGACAATGAATTAATTTGGTTACAATCGACGAAGGATAGGCTAATTCAAATGGATGTTGAACTGCAAAATAAGAAAAGAGAAAAAGAAATTGAAGAAGGAAAACTAATACAGCTTTCATCAGATTTGAATAATAAAAGAAAGACTATTGAGAAATGGAAAAGTGAATATTTTATTGAAATTTCAAAATGTGTAGGTATTATTTTAGTGTTATCAATTATCTTTTATATTTTGATTGATGGAATATGGTAATTATGAGCATAGATTCTTGGTATTTGAAAAACCATAGATTTCTTAAAATTATCTTTTATATTTTGATTGATGGAATATGGTAATTATGAGCATAGATTCTTGGTATTTGAAAAACCATAGATTTCTTAAAATTTTTGTACTCCAACCCCACCCCATAGAAAACCTTTTAAATAGCTCTTTAAAGCTAAGCCGGTGATGGTTTGAAAAGGTTTTTGGTTTGCTGGTTGATGTTGCTCTTTTTGGTTTCGATGATACCTGTGAGTTCTGCCTCAAAGATTTTGATAGACAACGCTCATGATTCCTACCCTGTGCAAGACAACAGGTTCGACGATTTCAAGGAGCTTGCAGAGAAAAAGGGATTTTCTGTTGTGTTCAAAGGGATTTCAAGGGTTAACCTTCAGGATTACTCTCTCGTTATCCTTGGGAATCCGGCTAAGAAATTCTCCTCTTCAGAAATCGATTCTTTAAAAGCCTACGTCGATAATGGAGGAATTCTAATGGTTTTAGGTTCTGCAGACTATAAGGACAGAGATTACTCAGAGGTTACGAATGCTATAATGAGAGGAATAGGTTCAGATATACTCTTCAACGACGATGAGGTGGCAGACTACCAGAAGAACGGTGGAGCTTGGTACAATCCCCTAATCTCTAACTTTAAGATTCATGAACTCACCAAAGGGCTTTCTGACTGGGGATTTTATAGCACTCAAAGTTTAATACTCTCAGGAGATGCAGAGGGTTTGGCTTTTGGAAATCCCTCAACAGAGAACAAGGATGCAGATGAGAGTGGAGACTTCAAGAGCCTTTCTGGAAAGAAAGTGGTGGTTTTAGCCATAGACAGAGTTTCAAGCGGAGTGGTGATTGCTGCAGGCACCTGGAGAGTGATTTCAGGATTCAGGTATGGTAACTCAGACGTTTTTTCAGAGAATGTTTTGAAGCTCGTCAAGAGTTACCTTCCCTCTGAAGAGCCTTCAGTTCAACCTAAAGAATTTAACCTTGAAAATTATAGAGATTTCTTTGGTGTTGCCTCTATCGTAGTGGGTTCAAACGAGCCCCATGCACCCCAGAGTGCAGCCAGGGATGAGGTAGACTATCAGGGAGCTTTGAAACTTGGAAACAACCTTAAAATTCGAGAGGTCTTCAGAGATACAGAGATGAGGGAGTACAAGGGAGATCTCATACTTGTGGGAGGACCTGAGGTGAACGCCCTAACAACAAAGTACTTGAGCTTTCTTCCAATAGGGTTTGCAAGGGACGAGCAAGGCTGGTACATAGAAAAAGATGGAATGAAGTATCGAGGAATGGAGTATGGTTTGATTGCAGTCCTTGACATAAACGGAAGAAAGATTCTCATAGCTTGTGGTCTTGGTGGAACTGGAACAGCTGGAGCCTTGAAAGTGCTTAAAAATCTCGACATCTATGATTTTCAAAGGTTTTTGGTGAAAAATGAATACGGAGAAGCAATACTCCTAAAGGTTCTGGGAGATACCAACCTGGATGGTTTGGAGGATGAAGTCTGGAGTATCGAGCTCATCTCCTAACCTTTCTCATTTTGAGCTCATTTTTTTCAAAATGATAAACCGAAAGCTTTTTATGAGGATTTTTGAACTATCCTTGGAGGTGTAGGTAATGGCTGATGATACGGTGTTTGTAGGTTCGAAACCTGTCATAAATTACGTTCTGGCTGTGATCACTCTTTTCAACGAAGGGAGAGATAAGATCTACATAAAAGCCAGGGGACGCTCCATCTCAGCGGCTGTGGATGTTGCAGAAATAGTGAGAAATAGGTTTCTAACCGAAATCAAGGTTGAGGATATAAAGACTGGAACTGAAGAGCTTCCAAGAAGAGAGGGTGGAACGATAAACACCTCAACGATAGAGATAACCCTCTCAAAGTGAGAAGATGAAAGTCCCTATCTGTGAAGTTGACCTAAGGAGTGGAATACTCTGTCCTGGTTGCCAGGCTAAGCTTAAGAGTGGAGAGATAAGTAAATTAGATGTGGAAATCTCAAAGCTCTTGTACAAGATAGGACAGATCAGAAACACCACTTTCAAAAAGGCTGTAGAATCCAAGTCTCTCATAGTCGTCATAGTTGGAGAAGGGGAGATAGGCAACTTCATAGGTAAGGGTGGAAAGACGGTTAAGTACCTTCGAAGGAACCTAGGAAAGAAGATAAGGATAATCGAGGACACCAAAGACTTCAAGAAAATCGTTGGGGACTTGCTTCATCCAGCAAGGGTTTTGGGCATCAACATTTTGTACCTTCCAGATGGCTCTGAGAGATTCAAGATAAGAATTCCAAGAAAGGACGATAGAAAAATTCCTACAAGTGTAAAGTCCTTGAGACAGATAATCTCAAAACTCACTGGAAAGGACATGCTGATAGAGTTTGAGTGATTCAGAGAATTGGAGTTATGGAATACAGATTGTTGTGTCTTATCACCACTTTGCCCAATCTTCTCTTGCTTTCCTCATCGTAGATCTCCGCACCAGAGAGAGAGATGTTGAACTCAGTGTCGTACCCTATCAACTTTCCCCTCACCTCTCTTCCATCCTTTAGAATCACAGAAACCTTGGTTTCGAGGCTCTTGTGTATCAGATCTAAGGGTTTTTCCAGCTCATCATTACTCATCGAGAGGAATATGAAGCACAGTTTAAAAGCTTTTCTACCAGGATGCTTTGTGGCATGATTTCAAAATGTTTTAGTTAGAAAGTAGACTAATCATGCCACACAGCACTATCAACCAAAACCTTTTAAACTTGAGATTGAGTTTGTAGCATGAAAGGTAGACAGGTGGTTCTTAGCATTTTGATGGTTTTAGTGGTAGCTGGGGTTACCCTCTTTCCAATTCCAATTCCTGCAACGAAGTTGAGCTTTAACCTTTCAGAGAGTTTTATCTATCTTTCAGCTATCCTTTTTGGAGCGAGGGTTGGAGGATTTGCAGGAGGGGTGGGCTCTTCACTTGCAGTTTTGATTTTGAATTCTGGAAATTTCATACCCATAACCTTCTTGGTGAAGGGTCTTGAGGGCATAGTTTGCGGAAAAATCTCTGAAGGCAGGGGTATTTTCTCCCAAGTAATGGCGTGCCTTGTTTCGGGATTTCTCATGGTTGCTCTTTTCTTTTTCACAGAATTTTTGATTTCTGGGAGAGCTTACGCTTTATATAAACTTCCCTTCGATGTGGTGCAGGCTCTCTCTGGGTTGATCTTGGCCGTACCTATTGCAAACCTTTTGATGAGGGTCCCATACATCTATGATCTAAGGGAGTTATGATTGAGAATGATAGAAATCAGACTCTCACTCAGTCTTTCAGGGAACTATGGATGCGAAATAACCAAAAAAAATCCGGAGCTTGGGTTTGAGGTCATCTCAGGTTATTCTTCAGGGAAGTTCCAGCATGGTTTGTTGAGGTTTAGAGTATCCTCTAAGGTTTTGAAGATGTATGAATTTCTTTTCCTAAATTACGATTATGTCAAAGAGTTCAAGGTTCTTGAAAAAAGCATGGCAGAGATAGTTCTTGAAAGATCTGAAAAAGATTTGCCTTTCTCACACCATGTTCACATGCTCAAGGGATTCTACATCTATCCCATAGTTTTTGAGAATGGGAGGCAGATCTGCACCGTGGTATTTGAGAGTAGGAAAAGGTTTTCCGAACTTTTGAAAAGGGTTGGGTGTGAAGTTAAGATTTTGAAGATCAAGGACATAACCCTCGGAACACAAAACTTCCCAGATTTGACAGAAAAACAGCTCAAAGCCGTAGACCTAGCCCTCAAAAAAGGATATTTTGATCTTCCAAAGTCAATAGGATTGGATGAACTCTCCTCAAAGATGAAGGTCTCAAAGACTACCTTTTTAGAACACTTGAGAAAGGCTGAGAAGAAGATCTTGGAAAACTATCTCAAAGCCTGATATGTGAGGGACAATTCTTTTATACCTTATTTTCAACTTTCATCATGAAGGCATCCAAGATTGCACTTTACGCTCTTATGACTGCTCTTGTGGCTGTTTCAACCATAGCTATAAGAATTCCCATCCCTGCAACTGGTGGGTATTTCAACTTGGGAGAAACCATGGTGTACATCTCGGCTATCCTTTTTGGAGCGAGGGTTGGAGGGTTTGCAGGGGGAGTGGGCTCTTCACTTGCAGACCTCTATGGATTTCCAGTTTTTGCACCTATCACCCTCTTTGTAAAGGGAATTGAGGGATTTGTGGTGGGAAGGTTGTCTTATGGAAGAGAGAGTCTCGTGATACTAATCATCTCCTGTCTTGCTGGAGGAGTTCTCATGGTTCTTGGATATTTCTTAGCAGAAAGTCTCATGTACGGGATACCAGTGGCTCTTGAGGAGGTTCCCTTCAACATCATTCAGATGATTTCTGGTACGATTATTTCCATTCCCACAGTCAAAGCTTTGAAAAAAGTTCCACAAATCCAAGGATTCAGAAAACCTTAAATATCATCTTTAAAGTAAGCCCTGTGAATCTTTTGGTGGCATCTAGAAAGGATCCTGCAGGTTTGAACATAGCGGAAAACCTGAGAGAGCTTATGGACTTTGAGAGAGTATCTAAGGATACCTATATCTTTAAGGATAGCATTTTGTATCTTTCAGAAGTTGATTCGATAAACTGCGAGTTTGTGGAGAGGGGATTTAGTCATGAGATAGAGTTCATTTTGTTTCTCTCAAGACACCAAAGCTCAAAGAAGATTTCCTCTCTCACCCTTCACACTCCAGGAAACTTTCTCAGAGCAGACTTTGGAGGAAGAGACTTTGAAATCTGTCACTCCAACCCAATTGCTCAGAAGTTGGCCTTGTTAGAACTCTTAAAACAAAAAAAGGAACTCGACATAGATTATGAAGTCTCTTTGGAAGCCACACATCATGGTCCTCTCACCTCAAAGCCCACCATGTTTGCAGAGATTGGCTCAACGCAGGAGCAATGGATGGATGAGAGGGCCGGGGAGGCTTTGGCTCTTGCAATCCTAAAGGCTTTGGAATGGAAGAATCATGAATTTAGGAGGGCTGTGGGAGTCGGTGGAGGGCATTACTCTAAAAAACACACCTTCATAACTCTGTACAGAGAGTTTGCAATAGGGCACATAATTCCAAAGTACATCATAAGAAAGCTTGGTGAGCAAAATTTTGAGAAGATGATGAAGAAAATTCTCAAAATGGCAATCTCTAAGAACTTAGTATGTGATGCTGTCATCATGGACTTCAAGGGCACACCAAAAAGAGTTTTGGTGAGAGAAATTATCAGGGATTTGGGCTTTCATGCTCTAAAGACAAAAGAAATCTTGAGATGATAAACCCTTAAAAACAATCAGGGAGTGTTTTTTCTTGAAAAGAACATGAAGATTTGAAATTTAACAAAAACTTTATAAGGGAGTGGTTACATAAGAGCTTAAATTATGCTTATTGGAGGGATTGAATGAAGGCTAAAGCTGAAATGGTAGAAAAGGCAGGAACTGAGCCTTTGAGGTATGCCACTTCCATGGACGAAGAGCTCCAAGAGATTTTGAGAATCTCACAGGCAAAGATAAAGGTAGTGGGAGCTGGAGGTGCGGGTTGCAATGCCATTCAAAGACTCATGGAAGTTGGTGTGGAGTTTGTTGAAAAGATTGCGCTAAACACAGATGCTCAAGATCTCCTAAAGAAGATGGCTGAAACCAAGCTCTTGATAGGAAGAACCATAACTGGGGGGTTGGGGGCTGGCAACGATCCGAGACTTGGGGAAGAGTGTGCGAGGGAAGATGAAAGACTCATAAGAGATGCCCTTGAAGGTGCAGACATGGTTTTTGTTACCTGTGGTCTTGGAGGAGGAACAGGAACAGGAGCTGCTCCAATAATAGCAGACGTCTCTAAAAAACTTGGCGCCTTAACAGTTTCCATAGTTACCCTGCCGTTTACTGTGGAAGGTATGAGAAGACAGAGAAATGCGGAAGCTGGCCTAGAGAACCTCCGAAAGAACTCAGACACTGTGATAGTGGTGCCCAACGACAAACTCTTGGAGATGGCTCCAGGACTTCCCATCACCGCAGCGTTTAGGGTTGCAGATGACATCTTGATAAGAGCTGTGAAAGGTATTGCAGAGCTCATCACCAAGCCTGGACTTGTGAACTTAGACTTTGCAGATGTGAGGTCTGTGATGAAGGATGGGGGGGTTGCCATGATAGGCATGGGGGAATCAGACACCGAGAACAGAAGTCAAGAGGCTGTGGATGATGCTCTAAACTCTCCTCTAATAGATGTGGACATCACAGGAGCAGTAGGAGCCCTCATAAACGTTACAGGCTCTTCAGATATGAAGCTTGAGGAGGCAGAAGGGGTGGTGGAAACCGTCTCCAATGAACTTGATCCTGAGGCACAGATAATTTGGGGAGCTCAGATAGATGAGGGTTTGAAAGGTACCCTACGAGTAATGGTGGTTTTAGCTGGTGTTTCCTCACCCTACATCCTAGGTCCAAGAGAATCTGAGATATTCATAGAGAGGGAGGGCACCTTGAAAAAACTTGATCTTGGCATAGACTTTCTCTAAGGGTGATTTTTTGAGGGAAATGCTGAGTAAAAAGAGATTCAACGAATTTATCTCCTCCTACAACAGGGTTTTAAAGCTTGCAAAGAAACCTGACAGAAAAGAGTTCTCTCTTGTTTCGAGAATCACAGGAATTGGAATAATCTTAATTGGGCTCTTTGGGTTTCTCATAAAGTTGGTTTCAACTCTAATAAGAATGTACTATGGTGGCTGAAATTTTCGGTTGATTTTATGATATTTACTTTAAAGGTTACTCTAAATCAGGAAAGAAACATCTCAGAGATGCTTTTTCAGAAGATCTTGAAAAAAAGGATAAAGTTGGGAGCAATCCTAGTTCCAGACACCATAAGGGGGTACCTCTTTGTGGAGGCTGAGGACAAGGGAGCGGTGGAAGAAGCCATAGCTGGAATGAGACATGTCAAGAGCATTCTACCAGGAGTTGTCCAGTTTTCTGAGGTGGAGCACTTTTTGGAGGCAAAGCCCACAGTTTCTGGCATTGATAAGGGAGATATCATAGAGGTTATTGCAGGACCCTTCAAGGGAGAGAGGGCAAAGGTTGTAAGGACAGACGAGGATAAGGAGGAACTCACCATCGAGCTCGTAGAGGGAATCGTACCAATACCCATCACCGTAGGTGGGGACTATGTGAGATTGGTGGAAAAAAGGGGAGGGAGTAGATGATTTCAAGAAAACAAAGCATCAGGGTTTTGGTGGATGCAGGAAAAGCCTCAGCAGGACCTCCACTGGGACCTGCCTTAGGACCCTTAGGCTTGAATTTGAAAGTTGTGCTTCAAGTAATAAATGAGAAAACCCGAGAGTTTGAGGGAATGAAGGTGCCAGTTACAATTTCTGTGGATCCCTTAAGTAAAGAGTTTGAGGTAGAGGTGGGCGCCCCCCCCACATCTGCCTTGATATTGAAAGAACTTGGTTTGGAAAAAGCATCTGGCGATGCAGGAACAGATGTTGCAGGAGACTTAAATCTTGAACAAGTGAAAAAGATAGTGAAGATGAAGAAAGATACCTTACTCTCGTATGATGAGAAATCTGCCATGAGAGAGATCTTGGGAACCTGTCTCTCCATGGGAGTAACCGTTGAAGGAAAGAATCCCAAAGAAATTGAATCTTTTTAAGGTGAGAGGTTGAAAAAGGAGATTGCAAAAGCGTTGAAGGAGGCTCGCAAAGGAAAACCGAGAAACTTCACACAGTCTGTAGAGTTGGCTATAACCTTAAAGAACTTAGACTTCAAAAAACCAGACTCCAGGGTGAAGGGAGATGTAGTACTTCCTCATGGAAGGGGAAAGCCTTTAAAGATAGGAGCCTTTGCTGAGGGAGATATGGGAGTTAGAGCAAGAAAAGCAGGGCTTAAAGTTTTTGGCAAGAAAGACATTCAAAGCCTCGGTGAGGACAAAAAGAAGGCCAAAAAGATAGTCTCAGAGCATGAGTTCTTCATAGCCCAAACAGATCTCATGCCTCTCGTAGGTAGAACCTTAGGACCTGTTCTTGGAAGAAGCGGAAAGATGCCAAGACCTCTTTCCCCAGTTGCACCCTTAGAGCCTCTGGTTGAGAAGCTCAAGAAAACTGTTTACATAGATTCTAAAAACAAGAACGTTGTACACTCTCCCATAGGAACTGAAAATATGAGTGATGAGGAACTAACAGAGAACGCAGAGAGCATTTTGAACTTCGTAGAGAAAAACCTATCAAGGGGAATGGACAACATCGAAAGCATCTACCTAAAGTTCACCATGGGCTCTGCAATAAAGGTGATATAATGGCTCACGTTTCGGAGGCAAAGAGAAAGGAGATTCAAACTCTTGAAGAATTAATAGAAAAATTCCCAGTGGTAAGCCTGGTTAACATTGAGGGAATAGCTGCAAAGCAACTTTCAAAGATGAGGAGAGAACTTTATGAAAGAGTCGTCCTTCGATGCTCTAAGAACACTCTGATAGAAATCGCCTTGAGGAATTCAAAGAGAAAGGGATTAAGAAAACTTTCCGAAGGAATTAGAGGAGGAGCATCCCTTCTCGTCTGTGAGATGAACCCCTTCATGCTCTACAGGTTGCTGCAAAAAGAAAAGGTACCTGCACCTGCAAAGGCAGGGGTTGAAGCTACAAAAGACGTCTTGATAGAGGCTGGGGACACGGGAATTCCTCCAGGACCCTTAGTGGGAGAACTTCAAAGAGTGGGAGTTCCAGCTAAAATAGAAAGAGGTTCCATCGTGGTGAAAAAGGATCACCTACTGGTGAAAAGGGGACAGATTATCTCAGAGCAAGTGGCAGACGTGCTTACAAAACTTGGAATAGAACCTTTAGAGGTGGGCCTTGATGTCTTGGGTGTTTGGGAGGATGGGGTTCTCTATGATTCAGAGACCCTCCACGTAGATGAGGATGAGATTTTTTCAAATTTTGCTATAGCATATCAGAGTGCCCTAAATCTCTCAGTGAGGGCTGCAATCCCTACTAAAAATAGTATTTCATACTTGTTGCAAAAGGCTTATATAGAGGGTTTGGCATTGGCTCTATTCAGTAGAATGCCAAATTCCAAAACCATAGGCTTGCTTTTGAGCAAAGCACACTTTGAAATGCTTTCCTTAAAGGCAATTATAGATAAAAATACATAAGAGTAATTGATGGAGATGGTAAAATGGAATACGTTTATGCCACGATGCTTCTGCACTCTGTAGGTGCGAAGATAAACAAGACAAATTTGAAAAAGGTTTTGAAGGCTTCTGGAGCAAAGATCGATGAGAGTAGGATAAAGGCACTGCTTGCAGCCTTAGAGGGGGTGGACATTGAGGATGCCATAAAATCTGGGGTTCCTATGAGCGTTCCACCTGCAACCCCTACTGTTGAAGAGAAGAGGAAAGAAGTCAAAGAAGAGAAAAAAGAGGAAAAAAAAGAGGAAGAGACTGAGGAGGAAGCTCTGGAAGGCCTGGGGGCTTTATTTGGTTAGGTTTTTTAAAAAAGGCTTCTAAACCATTTAATTAAAATCTCTATTGGCTATTAAGGAGGAAATTATGGTTTATGTTCCAAGCCTGTTTCAAATCCCTTCCAAAACTGAATCAACTTTGACTCTATGAAATTGAAATCCCAAATCTTCAGGTTTTTCTCCCAGAGCCAAACACAAGAGTTCTGGATAGTAGAAAACAGGAATTTCATATTTTTCATTAAACATTTTCTGAATCAAGGGTTGGTTCAAGTCGTACTGAAACATGCATGCAGGACAAACAACCACCATGCAGGAGGCAACTTTCTTTATTCTTGAAAGTTTTTGTCTTGCAAGGGCAAAGGAAACTTCTTTATCCAAAGTTTCCTCTCCACAGCAATAGTTCTTCATCATGTATGGAATGCTTTTTGCTCCAGTTGCCTCCACAAGCAAATCCAGAGATTTTGGGGTTTCAGGTGAATCAAATTTCAAATACTTACTTGGTTTTAAAAGGTGACAACCATAGTGCACTGCAACTTTTAGATTCAATGGCTTTTGAATTTTTTTTTCAATTTTTTCTATTCCAATTTCTCTGTACAAGAGTTCAACCAAGTGTAAAACCTTTGTCTTTCCCAAAAATTCCATTCCAAATTCTGAGAGAACTTTGTTTACCTCATCTTTGAGATTTGGTTTTTCTTTTAAAGTTTCACATGCAACTTTCAGGGTTTCATAACAACCATTGCATGGAGTGAGAATATCAAGACCTTTTTCCTCTGCAAGGCAAAGGTTTCTTGCAGCAATATATAGCCATGTTTTGTAGCTGTAACCTCGTATTTTTGGGGCAGGGCAGCAGCTAAAGCCATCCTCTCTTTTAACTTCAACTTCAAAGCTATCCAAAACCTTTTTCAAAGAAACTTCCATGAAGGGAAATCTATTTTGAATTAAACAGCCTAAAAACAACAAATAGCTATTCATGTTTTCTTCCCTCGTGTCAAATTAAAGATTTTTTGAATTTCTGAGATTTTTTTAAAGGGTTTTGGTTTTGGAAGATTTAGACTTTCTCTCCTTTTTTCAATTGCTGGACTTTGTGGAATTAGAAAGCCACTTTTTGCAATTTGATTTACAATTTTTTGAATTTCTTCTGGAGCCTCTCCCCTTTCTCGAGCAAGGTTTTTTAAGAGGGTTATGGTATGGGGGAAATCAACTTTTTGAGGACATCTTTCAAGACATGTGTAGCAGGAGGCACAGAGCCAAATTTCACTGTTCAATTTTTCATCTTCTTTCAAAATCAGGCTTTCAATTATTCTTCTTGGATTGTAGTTTTTTGTAACTCTTGAAACAGGACAACCCCCAACACAAACCCCACACTGATAACAATCTAGAAATTTTTCTCTCTCAATCAATTAAACCCTCCTCATATAAGTATTTTAATCTTTTATCAAGATATTCCTTTGCCTTCAAGTTTTCTTCCTTAACTCTTTCAACTCCAATTTTCGAAAGCTCTTCAGCCATTTCACCTACAATTTTTGCATACCTTTCTCCCTCTGCAGCAGAAATCCACTCTAACCTCAATCTTTTTTTGCTCATTCCTATTTTTTCAAGAAGGGGAAACATAGTTTTTATTCTCTTTTCTGCATAAAAGTTTCCAGTAATGTAGTGACAATCACTTCCCAAATCACTCAAATGGCATCCTGAAACTAAAACCATTCCAGCCCCACATCTAAAAGCCTCCAAAACAAAGTCTCTATCCACTCTCCCCGAACACATCAGCCTTATAGCCCTCAGGTTTGAGGGATACTGAAAGCGGCTTGTTCCAGCAAGGTCTGCTCCAGCATAGCTACACCAGTTGCACAAAAACCCCAAAATCTTTTTTTCTGGATTTTCTGCAAGAATTGAGTGGATTTGAGAAAATATTTGGGCATCTGTAAATCCCATTTGAGTTATTGCATTTGCAGGACAATCTGCAACACAAGTCCCACAACCATGGCACTTTGCAGAGGTTATTCTTGCAGGTTTTCCCTCTTTCGCAGTGATTGCGCCATAGGGACACCTTTTAACACATATCCCACATTTCACCTTTTGATTTCTGCATTTATCAGCATAAACATAAGAGACAATAGGCTCAATTTCCCATTCCTCCTTTGTCAGGATTCTTGCAGAGCGTGAGGCAACTGCACTTCCCTGAGAGACACTGTAGGGTATGTCCTTTGGACCTTGGGCTGAACCACACAAAAATATTCCATCTGTTGCAGTATCAATAGGTTTTAGCTTTGGATGGGATTCCATAAAAAATCCATTAGAATCAATATTTATGTTTAAAAGTCTTGAAAGTTTATCAGAATCTAGGGAGGGAACAGCTGCAGTTGACAGTATCACCATATCAACCTCAAGCTCTAAAGGTTCCCCTTTTAAAACATTTTCTGAAAATATCAAAAGATTTTTAGTTTCAGGGTCTTCATAGATTTCAGCAGGTCTTCCCTTAACAAAAACTATTCCCTCCCTTCTTGCCCTTTTGTAAAAATCCTCATAACCTTTGAAGTTTGCCCTTATATCAATGTAGAAGATGTAGATTTCACTTTCCCTGTATTTCTCCTTCAATAAGATTGCATTCTTTATTGTGTACATACAGCAAAACCCAGAACAGTACTTGTTTGTTCTTTCATCTCTTGAACCAACACACTGAATAAAGGCAATTCTTTTAGGTTTTTTTAAATCAGAAGGTCTTACAACTTTGCCCAGGGTGGGACCTGCAGCATTTATCATTCTCTCAAGCTCTATACAGGTTAAAACATTTGGATAAACTCCATATCCATACTCCTTTATTTCTAAAGGATTGTAGGGGTCATAACCTGTTGCAACTATGATAGTTCCAACTTCAAGCTCCAAAATTTCTTCTTTTATGTCAATGTCAATGGCAGAAGCTCCAGATTTATCACAAGCCTCTATGCACTTGGAGCATGCCAAAGGCAATAATCCCAAACAATTTTTCTCATCCAAAACATAGGATGAAGGAACTGCTTGGGGAAAGGGAATATAGATTGCCTTTCTCCAGGAAAGATTTTCCTCAAATTCACTTGGAACTTCAACAGGGCAGACCTTGACACATTCTCCACAGGCATTGCACTTTTCCATATCAACATATCTTGGTTTTTTCAAAACCTTAACCTTGAAGTTTCCAACATAACCATCCACTTTTAAAACCTCAGAATAAGTTAGAAGTTTGATATTTTCATGCCTTGAAACATCCACCATTTTTGGTCCCAAAATACAGATTGAGCAATCGAGGGTTGGAAAGGTTTTGTCAAGCTGAGCCATTCTCCCTCCTATTGAAGGATTTTTTTCAACAAGGTAAACCTGAAATCCCATGTCTGCCAAGTCCAAGGCTGCATGAATTCCAGAAACCCCTCCCCCTATAACCAAAACCTTGTTTTTGACAGGAACCTTTATGACATCAAGGGGTTTAAGGTATTTTGTTTTTGCAACGCTTGATAAAATCAAGTCTTTAGCTTTTTCAAAGGCATTTGGGTCTTGAGAGTGGCACCAAGAACAATGTTCTCTAATGTTTGCCATTTCAAATAGATATGGATTTAAACCTGCCTCCTGAACACACTTTCTAAAGGTTTGTTCGTGAAGTCTGGGCGAGCATGCTGCAACAACAATTCTGTCAAGGCCAAGTTCTTGAATATCTTTTCTTATCAATTCCTGTCCAGAAGTTGCACACATATACTTGTTTTCCCTTGCAACAGAAACTCCATCAAGTTTTGATGCAAATTCAGAGAGCTTTTCACAATCCAAAACCCCTGCAATGTTTGAGCCACAGTGACAGACATAAACTCCAATCTTCATTTTCCTCCCTCTAAAAGATTTTTTGTGTAATGGTATCCCGATCGCACAGCCCCAATATTCAAATCTTCAGTGCCTTTGGGAACATTTTTTTCAACAGCATTCTCAATCCATTCAATTTCTAAATCTTGAACCAAAGCTACAATAGCTCCAACAATAACCATGTTTGCAACTATTTTTCTTCCAATTTCTTCTGCCATTCTTGTTGCAGGAACAGGATAAAGCTTTACATCTTTTTTTGGATTTACATCTTGCACCATGTCGGGATCATAGATAATAACTCCACCTTTTTTTAAATTTGATGAATACTTGTTGTAGGCTTCCTGAGACATTAAAGCCAAGACATCAGGCTTTACAGTTTTTGGATAGTCAATTTCTTCATCAGAGATAACTATTTCAGACTTGCAAGATCCACCCCTTGCCTCAGGTCCATAGGATTGGGATTGGGTTGCATTTTTTCTGCCAAAGATTGAGGCAGCAGTTCCAATAACAATGCCTGCAAGAACTATTCCCTGACCACCCAATCCTGCAATCTTAATCTCAAATCTTGGCATAAGTCAATCTTCCCTCCCTTACAAGTCTTTCTTGAACACTGTTTATCTGATTTTGTAATAGTTCTGTAAATTCTGGTTTTTCCATATCAACAAATTCCCCACAAACTATTTTGTTCATAGAAACCTCTGCCTTTGCAGGTTCTAAAAAGTGCTGAACAACACTCTTCTCTTTCAACCAGAGCATGGAGTCTATTGGATTTTTCATTTTGTTTCTCCTTCCAAATTGTTCAGGACATGGTGTTATCACATCTATAAATGTAAACCCCTTTTTTTCCAAAGCTTTTTTTATTGATTCTTTTATCCTTCTTATGTGGATTGCAGTCCATCTTGCAACATAAACTGCTCCAGAGGCAGCTGCAAGGTGAACGAGATTAAAGGGATGCTCTATATTTCCATAAGGAGTCGTCGTTGTAAAGCCATCAAGCAATGTTGTTGGACCAGATTGCCCTCCTGTCATTCCATAGTTGAAGTTGTTTGAACATATCACAGTTATGTCAATGTTTCTCCTTGCAGCATGAATAAAGTGGTTTCCTCCAATTGCAAACAAGTCTCCATCCCCACTTATAACAACTACCTTCAGCTCTGGTTTTACAGCCTTCACCCCTACTGCAAAGGCTATTGCACGGCCATGCGTTGTGTGAAAGGAGTCTGTGTTTGTATAACCAGAGATTCTCCCAATACAACCTATTCCAGAAACTACCACAACTTTGTTTATGTCATAGTTTAATTCATCAATAGCTTTCAAAAATTCACTCAAGATAATTCCATCTCCACATCCATTACACCATATGTGGGGAATCATTCCTTCTCTGACGTACTTTTCCAAGGGATGTCTTATCATTTTCCTGCCCTCTTTATTTTTAAAAGAATTTCTTTAGGAGTGTGCAAGTTTTCTCCCAACTTTGGAATAAAGGTTATTTTTTTGTGATTAACCCTTCTCTCAACTTCTCTTAAAATCTGCCCATAGTTCATCTCTGCAACAATGACATGCTCTACCATCTCCCCAACTTCTTCAACTTCTGAATCTGGAAAGGGCCATAAAGTTATTGGTCTTAGAATTCCAGCCTTAAATCCGAGGTTTCTTGCCATCTTTACAGCAGAAAGTGCAGATCTGAAAACACTTCCATAGGCAATTACACAAACATCTGCATCCTCCAAAAATATTTTCTGAGTTTTTACTATCTTTTTCTTGTTCTTTCTTATTTTGTCACAGAGTCTTTTTACAAGCCATTCCTGATACTTGAAGCTATCTGTTTGGGGGTGTCCTGTTTCATCATGAGTAAGCCCTGTTGCATAGAATCTTAAACCCTCTCCAAAGCAAGCCATTGAAGGCACAAGGTCTTCGTTGGCTTTAAAGGGAAGGTAGTTTTGAGATTTTTTTGGTTTTTTCCTCTCAATCAATTCTATATCACCACTACTTGGTATCATCAATTTTTCCCTCAAATGCCCAATTATCTCATCTGCCATCAAGAAAACTGGACAGCGATAGATTTCTGAATAGTTGAAGGCTTCAATGGTAAAATCAAACATTTCCTGAATTGTGGAGGGGGCTAGGGCTATTATCTCATAGTCTCCATGGGAACCCCACTTTGCCTGCATTACGTCTTGCTGGGATGTTTTTGTGGGTTGTCCTGTTGAGGGACCTCCCCTCATTATGTTTACAACTACACAGGGAGTCTCGGTCATCACTGCAAGTCCAATATTTTCCTGCATCAAGCTAAAACCAGGACCTGATGTGGAGGTCATTGCTTTAAATCCAGCATACGATGCTCCAATTAAGGCAATCATAGATGCTAACTCATCCTCCATTTGAAGATAAACTCCTCCAATCTCAGGAAGTCTTACCGCCATGTGCTCTGCAACTTCAGTTGCTGGTGTTATTGGGTATCCTGCAAAGAATCTGCAACCTGCAGCAATTGCACCTTCCGCACATGCAACATCCCCCATTGCAAAGTATTCTCCAGTTAAAACATCTCTTCTCATTTCCTCTCCTCCCACAAAAAAATTGCAAGCTCAGGACATATTGCCTCACAAACCTCACACCCAACACACACATCTTCATCTTTGATAATGGGGGGATGGACACCCCAAACATTCAACTTATCACTGTAATCCAAAACATTTTTTGGACAAAACTCAACACAAAAACTGCATCCCTTGCATCTATCCTCAATTATCGTAATTTTTGCCTCTCTAATTTTTAGCTTTTGAGGGGGAGATAGAGGTTTTCTTGGGGTTTTCATGGATTTGTTTCCTCCGTACTTTACAAATGTCTAAAAATTCAAGTTTTTACAACTTATAAGTTTTTTGGTTTTTTTGCTTTTAAACCATTTAATCAAAATTAAGTCCAAATTCCAAAGAAAGGTGGATTGGGAGGTAAAGACATGTCGAATATGCTGATAGAAAACCTGCGAGTTTGCAGGAGAGCCCTGTTTTTGGATGATTCTATTTTTGAGGAGATGAAGATTGATGAGAGTCCAGTTAAGAAAGGCTTGATTTTCATACTTGTGATAGGTCTTACAGTAGGGATTGCAAACTTCATTGGAAACTCCATTGAATACTCTTTAGAACCTACCTTTGATGAGGTGGAGGAAATCTGGAAGGAACCTCTAAGAGAGCAGCAAAAGAATGCTCCATGGTACAGAGAATTTCTTGAAAAGGAGAAAGTCATATGGGACTCCTACTACGAGAAAGGTTGGGAGATTGCAAAATTCATAGTTTCTATCATCAGTCCAAATCCGGTGAGTGCCTTTCTTGGGATCTTTTGGGGATTGCTTTGGTTCCTCTTCGCATGGGTTTTTTATGGTTCGTTGGTCCACATATCTGCAAGGCTCTTCGGGGGCATTGGGACTCTCTCAAATACCCTTGGATTTGCAGCTCTTGGGATTTCACCCCATATTCTCAAAGTCGTGGGAGTTCTTCCTTACGCAGCCTCAGCAGGGATAACCTTTTGGGTCTTGGTGATTTACATCAAGGGAATGAAGAAAGCTCATGAGTTCAACTTAGAAAGAGCCATTCTTTCTGTGCTTCTTCCACTTCTCGCGGTTCTCGCACTGTTCTATCTTATCATATTGATAGCATAGGAGGAATAAAAATGGATTTATTTAGAGAAAACCTTCAAAGGTTGAAGGATGCTTTGAGCTTGAGAGAAGATGCATTTGAGAAAACCAAAATGTCTTCTGGTTTCATCTTCATCTTGTTCGTAGGGCTTTTTGTGGGATTTTTCTCAAACTTGGATGAGGTTTTGGAGAGAGAACCTACACCTGAGGAGATTATAGAAGAAATTCCATCCTTTGAGGAGATTACAAGATACAATCCAGCTCTAAGGGATATGCCTTCTGAAGCTCGAGAGATCATGGAATACTACATAAACTAGATACCACTTTACATTGAGCTTTCGATGAAAACTCAAGCCTTAGAGACTCAACCTTTGAAATCCATCTTTGGATTCATCGGTGGAGTGGTCTCAGAGCCCTTTGGCTTTTTGAGTTTTTGGATCTTCTATGGAGCTTTGGTTCTCCTTTCATCGAAACTCTTTAAAGGAAATGCAAAGGCTGAAAGATTCTTTGGGGCCACATCTCTATGGTGTGCACCTCATGTCTTGAAGATAGCACTCATAATTCCTATCTTAGATGGAGTTGCGAGTTCTCTTGCATGGCTTTGGGGGCTCATAATATATGTTAATGCAGTGAGAATCTCTCAGGGATTTGAATGGGTGAAAGCCATACTTGCCTTCATAATTCCTGTAGTTCTACTTGTTGGCTTGGGATTCGTTGCACTCTTGTTTTTGATAATTGCCTTGGCTATTTGAATCAATCTTTTTTGGTTGCGTGATAGATGAAGAAAGCTCTATCTCAGGTTAGAATGAAAGATCCTGGAGGTTCCCACCTGCTTCATCCTCATCTTCTCAACTATAACCATCCTCTCTTTTCCACTCAACCTTTGGGGCTTTAAAATTGAGAAGAGATTTCTCAACTCAGAGTTTCGTAGCTTTCCTAAAAGATTATCTCAAGTCCTTTGGACTTACAATTTTGATTTCAACAAACAAACAGAAATTTGAGATCAATTAAAAGGATTTGTTTAGATTATGATTTTGTAAAAGTTCAATGTACTTATTTTTGAAATTTTTTAGGTAATATTTTTTAAAACATAAACTGAAAAGCTTATAAATACTTAAGATAAAATCTTTGAATGATAAAAAAGGAGGTTAAACAGAATGAAACTTAGGATCTATTGGTCATTAAAGCCATTGTCTGTCTTGTCTTTGGGATTCCCCTTTTGCTGGTACCAGCGATATTGGTGTCATTCTACGGTGTAACATTAGGTCCAGGTGGAATTTTTTTTACCAGAATCTATGGAGGAGCACTTTTAGGTATTCTTGCTCTCTGTTGGTTTGCCAGAAACGACACAGGATCCGAGGCACTTCGAGCTATTGTTCTCTTCGGATTCCTCTATGACGGCATTAACTTCATAGTATCTCTACTGGCCCAACTATCTGGTTTGATGAATTTACTTGGCTGGTCTATCGTGGCAATCTACCTTTTGCTTGCGTTGGGCTTTGGGTATTTTCAGTTCATGAAGCCAATTGCTTCCTAACTAACATCCTTCCCTTGACAATCTTGGCTTTCACTAAATTGGATAAAAGTAGATTAAGGTAGATGTCTGTAGAACCAAGTGAAAGAAAATTATTAAAAAGTTGACAAAGATTGACAAAATTCAAAATTTCATCTGAGCCATATTAGAAATGCCCTATGAGACTGAAGGATACGCCCAGAGAAAGCTTGATTTTAGCTTTTAGATAAAGTTTAATTCAATCAAAAAGATGCTTATAATTGTGGCTATGAGGACGATATCATTTTATTCAAAACTATAAAAGAGATCCAAATTAATTCTATATTCAAGATGAAGATAACTATTTAGAAAAAAGATAAAGTAAATGATGTAAATGATGAAAATGCATTACGTCAGAATGCAAAAAATTGTAAAAATTGTGGAATGTCATAGAACCATAAAAAGCATATGAATAAAAGGAAATCTGATTTAGAGCCAGTAAGAACTTTTTTGAATGAAAAGTTTGCAAACTTGGATCTTTCTGATGCCTGCCCAAATAGGTTTGTAAAGATACTCTTCTACAATCATCCTCCAATTGGGGAGAGGGTAGAGCATGCAAGATGTTGGAAAAAGCCAGATGAGATTAGGAATAGATAAGAGAACTTCCCATCTCCCTTGGCTTTTCAAGCTCTAAGAGTTGCAATATGGTGGGAGCTACATCTGCGAGGATTCCCTTTCTGAGTTTTTCCTCCTTTCCAACCAAAATGAAGGGCACAGGATTCTTGGTGTGGGTTGTGTGGGGAGTTCCATCAGGATAGAACATCTCCTCTGCATTTCCATGGTCTGATGTTATCAGAACATAACTTTTTACCCCAAGCAGGGCATCAACTACCTTTGAAAGGCAATGATCCACAGTTTCTATAGCCTGAATGGCAGCTTTGAGGCTCCCAGTGTGCCCCACCATGTCTGGGTTTGCATAATTTAGAACGATAAACTCATATTTATTTGATTCAATTCTCTCAATGACCTCTTCAGTCACCTCAAAGGCAGACATCTCAGGTTTTTCATCATAGGTTTGAACCTTTGGAGAGGGGATGAGGATCCTCTCCTCTCCCTTGAAAACCTTCTCTCTTCCTCCATTGAAAAAATAGGTGACATGTGCATACTTCTCAGTCTCCGCAATCCTCAGTTGAGCAAAGCCGAGTTTTGAGATAACTTCCCCAAGGGTTTTTGAAACATAGTTTGGCTCAAAGGCAACTGGGATTTTCATCTCTCTGTAGTATCTCGTCATGGTGACTGAACAGATTTGAAGCTTTTTAACTTCAAACTCTGAAAAATCAGGCTCTGTAAAGGCCTTTACTAGTTGTCTCATCCTATCCTCTCTGAAGTTGAAGAAGATGACGGAGTCCTTATCCTCAATCCTCTCCCCCAAGATGATAGGCTTTACAAACTCATCTGTTTCTCCTCCCTCGTATGCCATTTTCAGAGCTTTTTTTGCAGATTTAACTCTTAAACCATTCCCAAATACCAAGGCATCGTAGGCAAGCTTTGTTCTTTCCCATCTTGAATTCCTGTCCATTGCGTAGTACCTTCCTATGAGAGTTGAGAGCTCTCCAATTTTCTCTTCTCTCATGAAATTCTCCAAATCTTCAATGAACTTTAAGGCAGAGGTGGGCGGGGTATCCCTTCCATCCAAAATCCCATGAATAAAAGTTTTGAGGTTGTACTTTCTTGCAACTTTTATCAGGGCATATAGCTGTTTGATATGGGAATGTACTCCACCATCAGACAACAAGCCCAATAAATGAAGTTTTGAGTTTTCTCTTTTCGCATTTTTCATGGCTTTGAGAATGGCTTTATTCTTGGAAAATGAGGAATTCCTTATAGCATCATCGATTCTCATCAAGTCCTGATAGACTATTCTTCCTGCTCCCAAATTGAGATGTCCTACCTCAGAGTTTCCCATCACCCCTTCTGATAACCCAACTGCTTTTCCTGAGGCTTCAAGCACCGTGCTTGGATATTTTTTAAGGTATAGATCCATGTTTGGTGTCTTTGCGAGAGCTATGGCATTTCCTTCCTTCTCATCTCGAAGACCCCAGCCATCCAATATGATCAAAGCGAGCTTCACATGAGAGATTCATCAAGGGTTTTATATGGTTTTCCCAATTAAATAAGTTAAAACCCAAACCTTCCAATCAAGGGCACAAACGCACAACCTCCCAGATTTTCCTC
>JBHIDS010000009.1:0-22391 GCA_046760205.1 Candidatus Methanofastidiosia archaeon | reverse complement strand
GGGTTTGCATCAGGTGCACGAGGTTTGTCGTGGAGTGAAATGCCCTTTCTAAACCCCCAACGAAAAATTAAAGTTCTTACCAAAAGCTCCTCTAAACACTTTTTGTAGGTTACAGAGCACTTTGAAGTTTCAAGACAAGAAATATTTTTGAAAAAATCAACCATAAACTTTCTTTCTGTGTTTTAATGTTATCAAAACTATTTTTTCATTAATTCATCAAAAGAAATAAAGTTTTCATCTTCCATATCCTTTATACCTTTTTTTATGCTTTTTAAAGTTTCTTTTTCCTTCAAAATTTCAAGAGTTTCAACAAAGCTATCAATTTCTTCCCTGATCTTTAAAAGCTCAAAAAGAGCCATTTTATTTTCCTCTTCAAACTTGATTTTTGATTTCATAAAATCTGTGCTTCAAAATCCTTTAAATAGTTTTTGGTTTGAAAAATTAAGTATCTCAACTTCACAACATCCTATAATTTCTTTGAGAATCCCAATAGCTTTTAATGCATGGTTACTTGCTGCAATGTAGTTTCCACTCATAAAGAACTTCTCTGCTATCTTGAGAATGTGTTGAAATCTTTACAACAAGAATCCAGCTCAATATAGGCAGAATTAGGATTGTTAAACAAAAAAGGGCTAGCACCAAGGGCTTTGTTTTTCTCATTTTCCTTTCTCCTGCTTTTTATTCTGAACCTGGAGAAAATAGAGTTGGAGGATTTGATTATTTCCCACTCCTCCTTACCAACTTTAAAACCAAAACCAGCAACCCAAAAACTGCTAGCAGTGGAAGCAAATATCCTGTGATTACGATGATCCCTCTTATGGTTGCCATGAAGGCCTCTATCGCTCGATTTATCGCATCCCAGATTCCCCAGGTATGTGTAACGATCTCCTCCTCTGAGAGATAGACCTGCAAGGTGGCAAGCTTTATTCTGTCTTCAAGATAGTTCATCCTTCCTTGAAGGCTCTCTATCTCCCCTCTTATTCTTGAAAGCTGGTTTTCAACTTTTAAGACTTCATCCACTGTTTTTGCCATATTTAGAATCTCAAGATACCTCTCCTCCTGCTTTTTCAAGTTGTTCAATCTTGCATCTAAGTTAATGTACTCCTCAGTTACATCTCGACCAGAGGATTGCTTCATCTTCACTTCTCCAATTTCTTCCAACTTAGAGATAACGGAAAAGAACCTTTCCTCTGGAACTCTCACAACGACATAACCGCTCTTTCCTCCAGTCTCAGAAACAGTCATAGAGGTGTCTGATACAAAACCTCCAGCATTTATCGCAATCTCTGATATTCTCTGAGAGGCTCTATCAAAGCTCTCAACCTCAATTGATATATAACCATCTCTTATTATCTTTCTCTCTACAAGAGAAGGCTCGTAATCAGCACCAGTCTCTAAAGCCTGGAGAAGGGGTTCACCAACTGCCCTTTTTACTGAAATTTCTTCCTCATAAGGTGGGTAAGTAAGCTCTCCAACTTTCGAGACGAAGGTAGCCAAGAAGATTCCAAAAAAAACCAACACAATGCCCAAAACCACTCCAATCAGAATTTCACCTTTTCTCATTCAATCACCAAATCTCGTTTGCATCTTGCTATAAATAGCTTTCGATTAAGTTCAATATACATTGAAGTCTTAATTTCTCTCGAAAAATTGAAGACCGAAAAGTTTAAATACCCTTTAGTTAACTATAATGTAGCTACTTTAAATCTGAAAGATGATTAAAATGAATCCAAAGTCCAAGTTTGAGGTCTACGGCGAGGAGATGATAGAAAAGATGGTGAAACCCTCTGGAAACAGTGGAAGGATATATCTCCCACCGAACTGGATTGGAAAGAGGGTAAAAATAATCAGAGTGGATTAGTGAGAGAAATGAAGATTGAGATAAGACCCCTTGAGATTTCAGACCTTGAGGATGTAAAGGAAATCGCTTTAAGGTTTTCTGAAAGAGTAAAACCCTCCTTTTGGACTAAAGAGATTAAGAATCTCATGAAGAGAGACCCTAAAGGTTGTCTTGTGGCAGTCGTGGAAAATAAAATCGTTGGTTTCATAATTGGAGGAGTTCGAGAGTGGCAGTTTGGTCTTGAGGAGGGAGGTTGGATCGAGGTTATAGGTGTTTTACCAGAGTACATGGGGCATGGCATTGGAAAGAGGCTTTCAAAAGCTCTCTTTGAACACTTTAAGAGTAAGAATATCAAAACGGTATACACCCTCTGCCTTTGGAACTCTTCGAGCTTGATAGACTACTTTGCATCCCTTGGGTTTGAGAGAGGGAATTTGATAAATTTGGTGAAAAAGTTGGAGTGAGATAGATGATCGAGAAGTTTAAGAATTGGTACGAGAGAAGACATGAGTATGCCAGAGAGTGGAAGGAGAGAACTGGAGGAAAGGTAATTGGGTACTTCTGTACCTATGTTCCTGAAGAGCTTTTATATGCTGCAAACATCCTCCCAGTGAGGGTCTTTGGAAGCCATGAGCCTCAAGACATAACAGAACCTCATATATTTGGAATGTTCTGCCCCTACTGCAGAGATTGCCTAGCACAGGGATTGAAGGGAAGGTACGATTATCTCGATGGAATAGTGATAGCACAATCCTGTCTTCACCTGAGACAAACCTTCACAAGCTGGGAATCGCACATTCCAGTTGGTTACTCTTATTATCTCCCCTTTCCCCATTGTGTTCAGAGCAAGAGAGCATATCCCTACCTCTCAGCTGAGCTTTTGAAGTTCAAAAAGTCCCTTGAAGTTTGGAGGGGAAAGGCTATATCTCAAAAGGAATTGGAAAGGGCAATAAAAATTTACAACAAAAACCGTAGGTTGCTCAGAAAAATCTATGAGCTCAGAAAGAGGGAAAATCCCTCAATCACAGGACTAGATGCCATGTACATGACACTTTCATCGCAAGTTTGTGATAAAGAGGAACAAAATGAAGTCCTTGAAGAGGTTTTGAAGGATTTGAAAGCTAAAAAGCCTAAGAGAAATCAAGGAATAAGGTTGATGATCGTTGGGAGTGAGGATGACGACACCGAATTTTTGAAAATGGTGGAGTCTCTCGATGCAACCTTTGTGATAGACGATCACTGCACAGGTTCTAGATACTTTCTAAATGAGGTTTTGCCTGATGAAGACAAAATCTATGCCATCGCTCGAAGGTATCTCGAAAGACCTCCATGTCCAAACAAGGACTGGCCTCAAAGAAGAAGGTTTGACCATATACTAAAGCTTGCAAAAGACTACAAAGTCCAGGGAGCACTCTTGATTCAGCAGAAATTCTGTGACCCTCATGAGCTTGACATTCCACCCCTCAAATGGTTCTTGGAGGAAAATGGAATACCAACCTACTTTCTCGAGTTTGACGTAACGGTTCCAGTTGGACAGCTTAAAACGAGAGTGGAGGCCTTTCTTGAGATGCTCAAAGCTGAGGATTTGTTTTAGGTGATGTAATGGCAAACTACAAAACAGAACTTTTGAAATGCTGGAAAAGAGCAAAGGAGTTGAGAAGAGGGTACTACGAGGACTATGCAAAGGCACACGATGTAGGAGGAATTAGATGGGCTGGGGGAGCATGGACCTTCACCGCAGTTCCTCAAGGCTTGGGTGATGATGTCTACTCCTTAACTTCAGAACCCTATGGTGCAAGCGTGGCATTTGATAGAGAGTTTGCATTGAAGTGTCGGGAGGCTGTGGAGGCTAAGGGATGGGCGAGAGATTTATGTTCTTACTTGAGAAACTACTTGGGATCCATGTACCTTGATAGATATGCCTTTGGGGGAGAGTTTCCAAAACCAGACTTTTTGTGGCAAACCCACATATGTTGCACCCATGCAAAGTGGTACCAGCACGTTTCAGAGTACAAGAATATTCCCTTCTTCTGTGTGGATGTGAGCGTTGGTCCCTACAACGAAATCGATGAAAACAGAATTGAGTACATAGTTTCCCAGCTTCACGATGGAATTGAGTGGATGGAGGAGGTAACAGAAAGAAGCTATGATGATGAAAAGTTAATTGAAGCAGTGAACAACGAGTGTGAAACCACAGCCCTCTGGGCAGAGATTTGCTCTTTGAACAAGAACATTCCAGCTCCAATTGATGAAAAGACCATGTACTCTCTCTACGTCTTTGGAACTCTTCACAGACATTCAAAAGATGTCCTTGATTTCTACAAAGATTTGAGAGATGAGGTTAGAGAGAGGGTAGAGAGAGGAATTGCAGCAATTCCAAATGAGCAGTGCAGGGTGATGACTGACACCCAGCCTCCTTGGGGTTTTTTGAAAATCTACAGGTACCTTGAGAAGTATGGATGTGTCTCTGTAGGGTCTCTCTACACCTTTGGTTTGATTGGAATCTGGGAGGAAGGGGAAGATGGTAAATGGGTTGCAAGAAAGACTCCAAGGCAGAAGGGAATAAAAATTAAGAACAGAGACCAGGCTTTAAGAATTCTCGTGGAGTGGACTCTTTCAAGACCTGAGTGGCAACACTTCTATCACCCAAAATTCAAGAGTGAGATGATGGCAAGGATAGCAAGAGAGTGGAAGGTTGATGGAATTCTGCTTCACTACAACAGGGGCTGTGAAGGGCTGAGTCTTGGAATAGCTGAGAATAGACTGGCTCTAATCGATATGGGATTTCCTGTTATGACCTTCGAGGGAAACATGGGAGATGAGATGGAGTTTGATGAACCCAAAACAATCGATCGCATAGATACCTTTATGGAGAGTCTTGGAGTTGAGAAGGTGAGTGAATGATCTCTGCTGGCATAGATTGTGGTGCAAAATTCACAAAGGTTGTCATCTTGAAAGATATGAGGGTAATTGCAAAGAGCATGATTTTGAGTGGTTTCGATCAGGAGAAGAGTGCAAAATATGCACTCAACGAGGCTTTGGAGAGGGCATCGTTACAATTTGAGAAAATAGAGAGCTTCATCGCAACAGGTGTTGGAAGAAAGGCACTTCCCTTCGTTCAAAAGGAGATAACAGAGGTTTCGGCTGATTCAAAAGGAGCTACCTTTCTCTTTCCAAGTACAAAAACCATAATAGATGTTGGAGCTGAGGAAGGGAGGGCAATTAAGTGTGATGAGAATTCAAAGGTTTTGGACTTTGCCATAAACGAGAAGTGTGCTGCAGGGGCTGGGGCTTTCACAGAAGCCATGGCAAGGGCTTTGGAACTTGAACTTGAGGAGTTTGGTAGGATCTCTCTTCAATCTGAGAGAGAGATTCCAATGAATGCTCAGTGCACGATCTTTGCAGAGTCTGAGGTCGTCTCTCTGATACATGCAAAAACACCCAAGTGTGACATTGCAAAGGCAGTTCACGATGCCATAGCATCGAGAATATCCTCGATGGTGAGAAGGGTTGGCATTTTGGAAGAGGTTACTCTAATTGGGGGGCTTGCAAGAAATCCAGGGTTCGTTGCGTCCTTGAAGGAGGACTTGGGTGTGGATTTTTTGATACCGAAAGAACCTGAATTCGTTGGAGCTTTAGGAGCTGCTCTTCTTAAAAAGTGAGGTGGTTTGATGAAGGAATACTGGAGATGGAAGGAGTACAACTGGCATAATCCTGAGATCAATTGGAAAGAGGCAGAGATAATCTCTTGCGGAATCGATGTGGGCTCTGTGAGCACTCAGGCTGTTATCATGACAGATGGTAAGCTCTTTTCTTATTCAAGCAGAAGAACAGGATCTGATTCTCCAGACAGTGCACAAAAAGCCATCGACTGGGCTTTAGAGGATACAGGCATGGGGCTCAATGATATAAAATACATAGTTGGGACAGGCTATGGGAGGGTGAACGTTTCCTTTGCAACCAGAACCATAACGGAGATCGCTTGTCATGCGAGAGGAGCAAATTTCATGTATGGTCCGAGTGTGAGGACGATTCTGGATATGGGAGGGCAAGACTGTAAGGCTATTCGTTGCGATCACAGAGGAAAAGTTACAAATTTTCTGATGAACGACAAATGTGCAGCAGGTACGGGAAGAGGAATGGAGGTTTTTGCAGACCTTCTCGCTGTTTCCATAGAGGATGTTGGAGAGATGTCTTTGAATGTTGAAGAGGAGCCTGAGCCAGTCTCTTCTACCTGTGTTGTCTTTGCAAAGTCTGAGGCTGTGGGGCTTTTAAGGCAGGGATGGGACAAGAACAAGGTTCTCGCTGCCTACTGTTCTGCAATGGCACACAGGGTTTTCACCCTACTTGAACGTCTTGGTGTTGAGAGAGATTTTGCAATCACTGGAGGAATTGCAAAGAACGTTGGGGTTGTGAGGAGGCTTGAGGATGAGTTAGATCTGAAGGCTCTTGAACCAAAGTTGGACACCCAGATTGCAGGAGCTCTCGGAGCAGCCCTATTTGCCAAAGTTCTCTACGAGAAGGAGATGAAGTGATAGCAAACTACGGGTACATGGATGGCTCTGGAGAGTACTTCATAAGCATAGACACTGAGAGATGTGATGGTTGTGGGGAGTGTGTTTTTAAATGCCCTCAGGGAATCTTTGAAACTGTAGAGGATGAGAATGACCCCTTCAGAGAAGAACCTGTAGCTCAGATTAGAGAGGAGCATCGAAAGAAGTTAAAGTACCTCTGTGCTTCTTGTAAACCCACCAAAAGATTAAAAGAGTTGCCCTGCATCAAAGCTTGCAACCCCAAAGCCATCAAACATTCGTGGTAGAAAATGATAAACATAACCATAGATAACGAGAGGATCAAGGCAGAAGAAGGAGAGACCATTTTAGAGGTAGCCTTAAAAAACAAGATATACATCCCACACATCTGCTACTATGAAGGATTGAAACCATCTGGAATGTGTAGACTATGTCTTGTGGAGATTGAGGATTTTGGGGTAAAGAAGAGCTGTATCTTAATGGTCAGGGAGAAAATGGTGATAGAAACAGAAACTCAGAAGGTTCTAGAACTTAGAAGAGAAAAGCTCTCAGAGATTCTCGCCAATCATCCTCATGCTTGTTTAGTTTGTTCTCAGAGAGAGGGATGCGATCGGATTTCATGCTCATTTGAAATTCCAAAAAATGAGAGGTGTTGTTTTAAGTTTGAGTGGTGCGAGCTTAGATTTATTTCTGAGTACGTTGGTGTGAAATCTGATACTCCAAAGTACGAGTTTGAGAATCTCTCAATGAGAAAAGAAAAAACCTTTGAATTCGATCAGAACCTCTGTATAGGCTGTTTGAGGTGCCTTATGGTTTCTTCCACTCCTCTCAAAAAGATTTCTAAGAGGAAAAGGATTCTGGTAGAGCTTTTAAAAGATTCTTCTTCTCTAGATTTTGTGAGGGTTTGTCCAACTGGAGCTTTGAGAGGCGATGTGATTTCTCTCAATCCCAAAGTCTTTCTTCCTCAAAAAAAAATTTTAGAGCTCAATTCAAAGAATTTGAAAGAGATTCGTGATAGAAGTGGAGTTTACACGCTCCTGAACGAGAAAAAAGAGATAATCCTAATATCTGGAACTCCCAACCTGAAAAAAAGCCTTGAAAGCCAAATGGAAAATCCCAAGGCAAGCTTTTTCACCTTTGAGCTTTGTGAGATGTACACCATGAGAGAATCTGAGTTGCTCCAGAGTTTTCTTCAAAAGCATAAAAGGTTGCCTGAGGGAAACGATGAGTTAGAGGAGTTGTTTTAATGATTTCAAATGAAAAAGAGAAGTGGTTGAAAATGTTTGTCATCGAGAAAGATAGAGTTGAGGAATATTTAGAACTTTACGAGTCCCTTGGATTTGAGGTTAGGGTAGAGGATGCATCTCCAGAGGAGTGTGAGGCTTGCTTTGGTAAGATGGGAGAGTACAAAACCATTTACACAAGAACTAAAAAAGATAGTAAACGTTTATAAACGAAAGGAAAGAGGGATTTCATGGCTGATTCAAGAATTGAGAGGTTGGCAGAGGTTTTGGTGAGATACTCTGTTGAAGTGAAGAGAGATGAGAAAGTTGTAATTGGGGGATCTCTGCTTGCAGAGCCTTTGATAGAAGAGGTCTATAAAGAGGTTGTGAAACAAGGAGCTCATCCTACGATGCAGGTAGAACTGAGAAATCTCGGTGATATTTTCTTCAAGTATGCCAAAAAACACCAGTTGGAGCATCTCTCTCCATTTACAAAGTTCATGGTAGAGAATGCGGATGTGATAATAAGCCTTTGGGCTGATGTAAATCCAAAACACTTCACCAATGTGAATCCAGAAAAGATAAAAAAGAAAACTCAAGCCCAGAGGGAGATTACAGAGATCTACATGAAAAGGGTTGCAAGTGGAGATTTGAGATGGACCCTTGGACCTCATCCAACTCATGGAATGGCTCAGGAAGCTTCCATGTCTCTTCTAGAGTACGAGGAGTTTGTTTATGGCGCATGTCTTGTGCACAAGAAAGATCCAGTTAAGAGGTGGAAGAAAATCTCTGAGAAACAGGAAAAAATTGTGAGTTATCTAAACAAAACCAAAGAGTTGAAGATAACAGGAGAGGACACTGAGCTTACCATGTCTTGCGAAGGTAGGAAGTGGATAAACTGCGATGGAAAGAAAAACATGCCAGATGGTGAGGTCTTTACAGGACCTATAGAGAACTCTGCGAAAGGAGTGATAAGATTCACCTATCCTGCAATCTATGCTTCAAAAGAAGTTGAAGATATAAGATTAACCTTCAAGAAAGGCAAAGTTGTAAAGGCAGAGGCAAAAAAGGGAGAAGAGCTTTTAAGAGAGATGCTTAAAGTGGATGAAGGAGCAAAGAAGATTGGGGAGATTGCTATAGGAACTAACTTTGGAATTCAGAGATTCACCAAAAACATGCTCTTCGATGAGAAGATGGGTGGAACACTACACCTTGCTCTTGGCAGATCGATTCCTGAATCAGGAGGAGTGAACATCTCAAGCATTCACTGGGACATGTTGAAGGACATGAAGAAAGATGCAGAGATCTATGCAGATTCAGAGCTTTTCTATAAAAATGGGAGGTTCTTGATATAGCTGGAAAAAACAAACCTATATAAATTTTAAGTTCCCAGAATCAACATGTGTGGAATCGTAGGTGTCTTTAAAAATAAGTCATCTGTAAACCTGGTTATCAAAGGGCTTTCTGTTTTGAGAAACAGAGGCAGGGATGGTTTTGGGGTATGTACAGAAAAAGATGTTTATTTTTCAAAAGACCTTGATTTTGGAGAGTTTGCATCTGAAAATGCCCTTGGGCACTGCCTTTTTTCCCTTGTACACTATGTCAAGCAACCTCTAATTGGAGAAGGAAGATTCGTTGCAAACTGTGAGATCTACAACTGGAGAGAGCTTGATAGAAGATACAACTTGGGAGCTCGAAATGATTCAGATCTAATTTTCAAGTTGATTGAAAGGAGAGGAGAAGAGAGAATTTCCTCTCTTCTTTCAGAACTCGATGGAGTGTATGCCTTTGCCTACTGGAGAGGGGATAACTTTTACATGGCAAGAGACATACTTGGGGTAAAGCCTATCTGGTACACTCATCAAGATGGGTTTGCCTTTGCATCTGAGAAAAAGGCTTTAGAGAGGATGGGTTATGTTTCAATAAATGAGCTAAATCCAAGGAGGATTATAAAGTACAATCTTAAAAAAAACAAGCTGGAGTTCATCAAAAGAGAGTTCTTCTCAATACATCCTGAACATGAAAAATCCATGGGAGAGATGGAGGAGGAGCTTTCAAAACTTCTTTTGAATTCCATCAAAAAGAGAATTCCAGATAAAAGGTTTGGGGTTCTCTTTTCAGGCGGCTTAGATTCAACTTTGATTGCCCTTATCTTGAAAAAATTCGGTTGTGATTTCACATGTTATACATCAGCTTTTTCAGATTCCTCAGAGGACTTGATCTATTCAGAGAAGATTGCAAAGGAGTTGGGATTTAGGTTAAAGGTCTCAAAGATAGACCTTTCGGAAGTTGAGAGATATCTTAAAATAATAGTTCCTCTGATAGAGGACAGCAACGTTGTAAAGGTTGGAGTTGCTCTCACTCTCTTTCCAAGCTGTGAGAGTGCGAAAAGGGACAATTTGAAGGTTGTCTTTTCAGGTCTTGGAAGTGAGGACATCTTTGCAGGCTATCGAAGACACAAGGAATCTGAAAATGTGAATGAGGAATGTCTCTCAGGACTCATAAAGCTCTATGAGAGGGACACCTACAGAGATGATGTCGTCTCAATGTTCAACAATTTGGAGCTTCGAGTTCCATTTTTAGATCATGCACTTGTTGAGTACACCTTGAAGATTCCTGCAAAGTACAAGTTAGCCCCAAATAAAGACAAGATAATCTTGAGAAATGTTGCAAGAAAGCTAGGTCTCAAGGAGGAGTTTGCTTTAAGGAAACGAAAGGCTGCCCAGTATGGTTCAAAGTTTGACAGGGCAATTCAAAAGTTGGCATCGATGAGAGGATTCAAGTACAAATCAGAGTATCTCAAAACCTTCTACAAACCCCACAACCTGAAACTTGGAGCTCTCTTTAGCTCTGGAAAGGACTCAACCTATGCCTTGTACATAATGTTGAAGCAAAACTACTCTGTGAATTGTCTCATCTCTATGAAGAGCAAAAATCCCTTCTCCTACATGTTTCACACTCCAAACATTGAGCTTACACATCTACAGGCGGAGGCAATGGGAATTCCTCTGATAGAGGGTGAAACTCCTGGAGAGAAGGAAGAAGAACTTGAGGATTTAAAGAATACTCTTGAAAAGGCTATAGATGAATACAAAATAGAGGGTGTTGTAAGCGGTGCTCTCTTCTCAAATTATCAGAGAAGGAGGATTGAGAAGGTGTGTGATGAGCTTGGGTTAAAGATTTTCTCTCCTTTGTGGCATATGAACCAGGAAACAGAGATGAGGGAGATTTTGGAGAATGGCTTTGAGATAATATTCAGCAGTGTCTCTGCCCTAGGCCTCGATAAAAGCCTTCTTGGGAGAAAGATAACCAAAAGAGATGTTGATAAACTTTCAGAGCTCAAAGAGAAGTTTGGCTTGAATGTTGCAGGAGAGGGAGGTGAGTTTGAAACCTTGGTTTTGGATGCTCCAATATTTAAGAAGAGAATTAAGATCTTGGATTCAGAAATCCTTGAGGAAGACGAGAACACTGCAAGGTTTTATGTGAAGAAGGCAATCTTAGAAGAAAAGGTTTAGGCATATCTTCATAAACTCAGTCCTTAGGTTTCTTAGGGAGGGTTCTTTTGTACATCTGTTCTAGCATGAATGAAATTATTGCAAGCAAAAATTTTTGTGAATTAAGTAAATTTTTTTGTTGTGTTAGACTATGAGCTGGCATCTGGATTTCACCTTTACTCATTGGATGTTGATATTCTTCCTACATAAGCAATCAAAGCAGTTACTACAAGCATGATAATTTCTGCATCATATCGAGAAAAATGTCCTACCGAAGGAAGATGATGAGGTTTAGAAGTTAGATTTCGTGTTTTCTTGTAGATTTTATCTAACCAATTATATGTTGATAAACCTACATCCTTTACCCACTCATATTCCGTATTGCTCTCTATCATACTTTTAAATTGTGGAAGCTTGTCTTTTATTGGTTCAATTGCAGTTCGACAATGTTCAACTGCTTTATCGTAATCCCCTATATTGAAATATTTTTGCGCATGAACAAGCTCCTCAAGAGATTTTGAGAATTCTTCACCAATGATACTGGCAGCTATAGGTACCTCCACTATTTTAAACTTTCCATAACCAAAAGATGGGAGAAGTTTTTCCACCCAGTGAGACTTAAAAACATTAAAATTAATTTGAACGACTATGCTTTCGAACTCTGTCAGAAAGTCCTTTGTGTCTTGCTTCTCAACGACCATAGATTTATATAAGCCAAAAAGGAAACGCAAATCGAGCTTTAGTTTCATATTACCTTTTCGTTTTTCCTCAATCTTTTTTATGCGATAGGAATCCAAAGGAAACTCTATGGTGTAGGTAATAGAAACAGGGGGATAGGAAACCTTATAAAAATTGAAATTAGGTATTGCATCTGCGATCTTGAAAGTGTGATCTTGTAAGAATAGACTACCCTGAACATTCAATATAACAAAGCGTTGCTCTTTTCCTTGTTGTCCTTTTATAGGATTAAGATCTAATCTGACGGGAATAATGAGCCTTGGATATTCAGGTCCACCTTCTGCCCTGATTTTTGTTTCTTCGACCCGGATTTTGCAATCTGAATAATTCCGAATTTTAAAGCTGTATTCAGTCATTATGAACCTCCTTATGAACCCAATTTGATGTCATACTTTCGTCCAACTCATTCATATCCAAACTCCCATTCTCATATCCAGACATATAACCAAAAGTAAAGCCTAAGTATTTAAACGTTTGCTCAAAATTTGATGTAATCTTTTTGGAATTCTGAAAATTTGAATTCTATTCTTTTACAGGAATAATGCATATGAACTCCAGACTCTCCTCGAATGTATTTATGTATTGATGAGATTCATTTTCAGGAATAAAGAGGAAATCTCCTGGCTTTACATCGTGAAGTTCTTTTTCTGTTCCCGCTTTCCCCTTTCCTTTTACAATAAAAATCTCGTGCTCCCATGGATGTTTATGAGTTTTAATGTATCCACCCTTTTCCATGACAAAGTATCTCATTGCATAGTTTCTTGCTCCTTCCTTTTTGGATATGAGCCATCTTATCGTTGTTTTTTCTCCAAATTCTCCAACATCTTCTGGCTTTACATTCTCAACATTTTCGAGTTTCATGGCTTCACCAAGTTAATTATTTTTTTAAAATATTTAAATCTATTGAAAAATATTTTGTTAGCTTGTTCTGGTGCAAATTTGAGTGGTAAGTAATCTCTCCCAGATATGCAAAGCCCTGAATGTAGCGAAGGGTTTGGGTAAACACTGTGAGTCGCATACCATTCCGTTATGCGAAATGCTCACCACGGGCGTTTTCTTTAATTTTTGCGATAATCAAAGAAATGTTTGAATCAGGTTCTATTCCACCTAATTCCTTAATTTTATCTTTATATTTATTCCAAATATTTTTCCAATTTTCTATACCTGCTTCATCTTTAATAAAATATTTGCTTTCTTCAATCAATAGCTTTACTCCTGTTTTGAATTTATCAAAAGATGTTATTTTGAAATTTGATTCTTGAAGTGCAGATTCTACTTCTTTAATAGAGAAAAACTTTTCGATGCCCCTATGATGCTCGTCCTCAAATTGACTACATTCTTCGTAAATTTTCTGTGCTAACTTTTGTGCTTCATTTTCTGCATCTTCTTTGAACATTTCTGCTATTGTGAGCAATCCATCTTTCTTTAAAACCTTTTTAACTTCTCTAAAGAGTTTAAGCATTTCTATTTTATTGGTTGGTATATTTCTGAAAGAAATAAAAAATACAACTCTATCAAACTCTTTCTTAAGTTTTATATCGCATCCATATAATGAAATTCTACATTCTTCATTTCTAATTCTTCTGCATTTTCTCTTGCTTCCTTATATTCATTGGAATATTCAATCCCAATGAATTTTACATCCTTATATTTCTTTCCTGCTTGAATTGAGAATAAACCATCACCAGCTCCAACATCCAAAACTTTCATATTTGCTTTAAGATTTAGTTTATCTGCTACCCAAATCCTTGCTCCACCTAACTTCCAATACCAACTTTCAGACCATTCTTTGATCGACATAAGAAGGAATAATACGAAGAAGTTTATAATTGTTTTGAAAGCTCCCTTCTTCGCACTCGCTTAACAGAAATATCAGGTCTGGACTATCTACCAGCAAAACGCACCCAATTTGCTCCTGATACTGCTACATCTTCAATGCTGTCCACCTCAGGAACCGATGGGTCATGAATAGTAAATAATGAATTTACTGGTTTGCCCTTCAAAAAGAGCTACGAAATCCTTTGGAGTGATGTATTCAATTTTCACTCCAAAGGCAACCAGCTGATCAAGATATTTGAGAACTTGCATAGTTCCTTCCCATTCAGTAGAGGGTTTACCCATCGCACCTACGTAAAAATTAGCTGAATGAGTTGCAAAGGCATAATAATACAAGTGATCTGGATTGGGATCTGAGTTCATTAATTCAACGAGTTTATTTATCCATCTCTTGGCGTTTTGTGGAGACTCGCAACGTGGACTACCCTCCTCGCAATCGCTTCTTACTGCTCCCTGAAAACAAATTTTATACATTTCTGTACCGTCATCGTAGTGTGCCTTATAGAGATAGGGAGGTCTCTGGCCAGGCATTGGATTATCCTCAATACAACCATCCCAATCTTCAAAGGCAATGCGATAACCAAGCTCACTAGCCTTACGATCAAGAAATCTTTCAGTGATAGCCTTGTCATTTCCAAATATAGGTTTATCAAGTTTAACTCCCGGTGTATAGGTTAAGCCTGCATTGACCTTTTTTTCATCATGAAACCATTTTTCTGCCCATTCATGCAGGGTGGTCAATTTTTTTATTACGCCCGCAGGAGTGAATTCTCTCATTGGCCAACAATATGGCTTTCCTGACCAATAAATCGCATGGCTCTGTATGCCAATCTCATGACCAAGTTCTAACCAGTTATATTTACGGAAAGTTTTGTTTCCATAATTTGGATCAAGCTCAGTTTCAAAATACTCTCCTGCAAAAGAAAGATGCATTTTTGGATTGTTGCCAAAAGAATCTTTATGCTTTTCTGCTTCGCGCTGTAACTCTTCTATTCCTCTCAAATCAATTTCAAATTTTCCAAAGTATTGCGAAGGAAGAGGGTCAGTCTGATAATTTGGTTTAGAACATCTCTCATCGTCTTGCATTTTCTGGGTATCACCTTCAATATGAACAGTCCAAAGAATATAAAGAGTTTTACCCTCCAACACTTTCTCAACGAATCGTTTTCCATCTTTGGTTACGCATTGTCTTGGATAAGATTCCAAAATTATGCTACCTTCTGCCTTTACACACTCTTCAAATGTTGATATATCTTGAGAAGCAGGTGCTTCTGGCTTTAGAACAAAATATCCAACAATACCTATTACAATGATTAAAGCAACGATGATTGGAACGATTAGTTTGTTCATTATTTTGCCTCTAATTTAACATGATCCTTTTCTTTTAAATCTTTTCTCTTAAAGGTGGGGAGTAGTGAATTTGGTACAACGGCTCGTGGGGATGCGAAGTTCTACAAAGCATTTTGGACAAGCGTAGCGAACCACATATTATACACACAGAAACCCGGCCTTTATATTATCTCGCCGCACTCACTATCTTTATGACATCCCTATGTTGCAGCTCATAATCCTCTTTAACTCTCATCTTGGTTTTTGCATTCACAGCATGAATGAATTTCTCACCAAGCTCTGTGTGAATCTTGTATGCCAGATCGTGGGCTGTAGAGCCCTTTCTCATGAGATAGGCGTCTGGTAGAACGTTTCCAACTGAATCTGTGTATCTATGCTCGTTCTCAACAGGATAAACCACTATTCTCTCCAATATCTCAAAGATTGCCTTGTTTATGCAATCCTGAACTCCAGTGGAATCATGCCTTTCAAGATAGCCTCTTATTCTCTCCAAGGCACTTTCTTGTTTATCTGTGAGTCTTCCAACTATCTTAAAATCAGAGGCTCCAGGGACGTACTCGATCAACAAAGCCTTCATTGCATTTCGAAGAGCAAGCTCTGCCTCAGCAGAACATGGAATTCCTGAAAGATTTTCAAGATTTTCTTGAGAAGCAATGTCTGCCTTGTTTGAGGCGATTATTATTGGCTTGTTTTCTCTTCTCAGATGGTAGGTGAACTCCCTCAAATTTTCATCATCCCAAGCAAAAGGATCATTTCCAACTTTTGAGGATGCATGACGGACATCTTCTTCAGAAACTATTCCAAATTTTTCAGGCAAAACTTTCCAGAGCTCCAAGTGTTCAATTGCAAGCTTGTTCTTAAATTTTTTGAACTTTTCATATAATTTGGAAAAAAACCACTCATCTATTTCTCTCTCGAGAAATAAAACATCTCCTCTGGGATCGTGTCCTTTTGTAGGCCTACCCTCTGAATCTGTGGTACCGGAGGCATCTATTATGTGAATGAGTACCTCTGCACGCATGATGTCATCCAAAAATCGATTACCAAGTCCTTTTCCTAGATGGGCATCCTCAACGAGACCTGCCACATCTATTATTTTTACAGGAATCAATCTCACTCCCGAAAGGCACTTAGAGTTTTGAGGGTTGCACTTCACCTTGAGTTCTTGACAGACACACTTTGATGTGGCATAACATATTCCAACGTTGGAGGAGATTGTGGTGAAGGGATAGTTTGCAATCTCTGCCTTGGAGAGAGTGCAGGCGTTGAAAAATGTAGTTTTGCCAACGTTGGGTTTTCCCACAATTCCTACTTCCAAGAAATCACTCTTATACTTCCTTATCAGCTAAGAGATGTTTGTCAGTCACCCTATAGATTCCATCTATCATCTCTTTTACCAGCCCCATCTCCTGAAAATAGTCTATGACTTCTTGTGCCTTCTTTTCGTCTCCTCCAACCTCATAGCTCACTTCCTCAAGTGTAAAGTTGTACAGGTCTTGCAACCTATGCCAAATCTTTAACTTTCGAGGATCCTTTAGCAAGATTTTCTCACTTTTTCCACTCTTCCTAAGCTCCAATATAGGCACGAACATCAAAATGGAAGCAAGAATTGCCATGGGAATAGAACCTGCTGCGAGAACTGTCCAGTTTCCTCTTATTCTTTCCAGGTCTGTGCCATAGTGGGATTCAATCCAAGAAATTCCTCCCTGATAGAAGAATGCCATATAGAAAGTGTAAAGGCACCCAAGGGCAACTGGAATTCCTAGGGCATAATTGATCCAGTGTTCTTTTAGAAAGTGCTTTAGAAACTCCTTGTCCATGAGATCACTTACTTTCATTGCTCTTAATCCTTATAAAGTTTTTCATAGATTAAAATCCTGCCTAATTGATAAGCATTATATCTAACCGAAACATTTATATAGTGTTGATAATCAATAATGATTACCCTCGAAGCGTCTCCTGCCAAAAGGGGTTGGCTGGGATTTTAGGATCCCAGCTTTTTTTTTTCTGTGAAGTTCTTGCTTCAAGGTTATCTTGGTAAAAGGTGGGATATTTTTTGCAACCAGAACTCCTGGACCAATGAAACAGTTGTTTCCAATCTTTCTTCCCTCCAAGATTGAGACATTGATTCCAAGTTTTACATCATCTCCAATGATACACCCAAACTTTCTCCTTCCACTGTCTGTAAGCTTTCCCCTGAGCTCTATCTTTATATTTCGGTTATCGTGTCTCAAATTTGCAACCTTTGAGCCTGCCCCAAAGTTGACATTTTCTCCAATTACAGAATCTCCAAGATAGTTGTGATGAGGGAGCCTTGTTCTTGAAAAAACCACTGAGTTTTTGATTTCCACAGCAGAGCCAATGTGGCATCCATCTCCTATGGAGGTGTACGGTCTTACGTAGCAGTTTGGTCCCAAAGTACAGTTTTTCCCAATCTTTACAGGACCTAGGATATAGCTTCCATCTTTAACTATGCTATCTTCTCCTATCTCAACTGGAGGAATCAAAGTGGCTTTTCTCTCAACCCTTCCCAAGACTTGATGTTTAAGATTTCTTAGAAGATGTTCATTAACTTCCAGAATATCTTGAGGTTTTCCAACGTCAGCCCAGAAGCCAGAGTACTTGAAAACCAGAATATCCTCTCTCTTGGAGAGAATGTTTAAAGACGTTGTGAGCTCGTACTCCCCTCTCTCTGATTTTGGGGTTTTCTCTATGGCGTAAAAGATGCTCTCGTTGAAGAGGTAGATTCCCACAGAAGCGAGATTGGATTTTGGATTTTTCTCCTTCTCCCTCACTTTGAGGAATCTTCCCTCCTTCTCGAAGATCACTCCAAAGTCCTTGGGGTTTTCTATTTTCTTTGAAACTAAAATGGCATTATGATTTTTCTCATAGAATTTCAAGATTTCTGGAATCAGGTTATCCTCAAAGAGAATGTCCCCGTTCAGGCAGAGAAACTCAGAGTAGGGGGAGAGAGCCACTGCCTTTGCAGTTCCATCCCTTCTCCTTTGATAGAAAAATCTCGATTTCTCAGTGTTTTTCTCTATGTACTCTCTAAGAACCTTTGATTTAAAACCTAAAACAAAGCTCATTTCCGAGACATGAGGTTTTAAGGCATCTATGATGTGTCCAATTAGAGGTTTTCCGGCTATTTCTAGCATCATCTTTTCTCTGGTGTTGGTCAAAGGTTCAAGGCGCTCTCCCCGCCCTGCACATAGGATTAAGGCATTCATCTTTCTCATAACTAACTTTTAAAGCTTTGAGCTAAAACTTAAATAGCTTTTGGTGGTTTTTAATATGAAAGTAGAAGACCGAAAGACTTATAAAAATATACTTTAACTGGAAAGGATGAAATTTCCTCAAAGGCTGAGATTTCCTATTTTCCTTCTTTTACTGATAGTTTTAGTACCTAATATCATCTCTCACAGAGGTTATCTTCTCTACAGTAAGTTTGGAGCCTCGCCAGTGATAGATGGAGTAATAGACGAGGATGAATGGAAGGATGCAGAGAAATTTTGGAAGCTCTTTCCTCTCGATACAACTTCAAATCTTCAAATGGCTATCCTCTTCGTAAAAAACGACCTTCAAAACCTTTACCTCGCCCTTCTATGGAGGGACGATTCCAACACCTGCGAGAGGATTGCCCTCTATTTTGATTTTGATGATGATGGATTCTTTGAGGATGAGGACAATGATCCAACAACTGCAGACGATTCTTTGGTTTTAAAGGTAACTCCCACAACCTCTAAACTCTACACATGGGATGGGGGCACTTCCAACTTCTCATCATTCCTCAATCCAGCAATCAAGACGGCATCGACTCTCAACGATTCCAAATACTCGGTAGAAATAAGCATTCCTTTAACACTCATAACAGATATCAGCGATCCAGATGAGTTGATAAAGTTCCTACGAAATCCAGCAAACACCCTCACAGGCATTGGAATGAACCTGGACGATCCCACCTTAATAATCATATCAGATGGCTTCTGGTGGCCTACTGCATTTGTAAACCTAAACACCCAAGGAGCATGGGACTCAGAGGATGCCTCTGGAATGGGCGATCTGAAGACCAGGAGAAAACCTATATTTCCTCCCCTCATCATCGATAGGTTCAAGCCTCGTGCCTCTCACACCAGAAACTATGCTCTCACGTTACAACTGCAGGCAGAAGAACTCCTTAAAGAGGCTCAAAAGGAGGGAATTGATACTTCAGAGTGTGAGGTGCTAATGGAACAAGCTGAGAGGTTGATGGAAGAGGCGCAAGAGCTTTTTGAAAGTGGGAACTATATAGCGGCAAACAACTTAGCCCTCAAGGCTATTAGGATATGGGAAGAGGCAATTCAGTGCCTTGAAGACCTTCTGGGCTGAATCAGCTTTTCTTTATAGACACAATTTCAATTTTAAAGACGTAGAGAGGATTGAAGTCCAAGAAAACCTGCATCTCCTCTATCTTCACAACTCTTGCAGTTCTCCCTAAGGAATCCTTAATGGTCATTCCCAAAACTGGTTCAGTTCCAATTTCTCCTAAAAACTCCTCTAAACTCATGGGAATCACAAGCTCAGGGTCTGCTGCAAAGGGATGGTTGAAGTCTATGAGAACTCTATCTTCTGTAATCTTACGAATCAGAAAGCTCTGTCCTCTGCCAGCAACTCTCTTTCCCTCCTCAGGTTGAAGCCCAAACTCCTTTATGAAATCCTCTCTGGAGATCCACTGAATGTAGTCTTCTGTCCAGTAACCAAAGGCTTTCTCAGGCGGAAGCTCTACTATCTTTATCTCCCTCTGTTTCATTCCCAACAAAGTCTCTTCCAATCCTATGGGAAGTTCTCCAGAGCCCACCACTGTTACCAAAGGCTCATAGGATTTGTTGGCTTCAAAGATTCCAACCCTCTCTGCTATATCTTTTATGGTGGTGTCCACAATCACTCCATTTATAGATAAGGTGATATTTACCGCTACCGTATCTCCAGTTTCCACCACTGGAGAGCGAGTGAGAGAGTATCCCAACAAAATAATTACGATGAGGAGGAAAGCCACACTCAGTTTTATCTTTGGATTCATTTTTTCACCTTGACCACCTAACCTTAAACGTATATAAATCTTTTGTTAGACCAAAAATTTAAGAGACTGAAAATTGAAGTGATCTCATGAACCTTTTTGAAGCGATAAAGAAAAGAAGAAGCATAAGAAGTTTTGAGGAAAAGGAAGTTTTGGATGATGATCTCAAAAAGATTTTAGAGATGGCTATCTGGGCACCTTCAGAAGGAAATCTTCAGCCTTGGAAATTCTATTTGGTGAGAGATGAAGATACAAAGGATAGACTTACTAGAGCAGCGTTGAACCAGAGGTTTTTAAGTCAGGCTTCAGTTGTGATAGTGGTTTGTGCAGATTTTCATGCAACCTCTCCCTATGGTGAGAGGGGAATTAACTTGTACTGCCTACAATCAACAGCTGCAGCAATTCAGAATATGTTGCTTTCTGCCCATGCCCTTGGTCTTGGTGCATGCTGGGTTGGAGCTTTTCAAGAGGAGGAGATAAAAGAGATTTTGAAACTTCCAGATCATCTAAGACCCATAGCTTTAATTCCCATTGGCTATCCTGCAGAGTCTCCACCTCCAAGAAGGAGGAAGGATCTTTCTGATGTTACGGTTTGGGGTTGATGGGGTTCAATCAAATCAGTAGAATTATGAACCACACTATCCAAAAAGAAAAGTATTTGAATACATGAGTTTACATTTCAATAAAGGTGAATAAGGAGATTCATATGCATATCCTTTTAGAAGCTAAGGAGAAATATTTAGCACGATTGGAAGATGACCTAAAGAGACTCAGATCAGAAGTTATTTTACCAATGCAGATTACTTGGGAACTGAATACTCATAGTGAAAATTCATGGAACCATGCAGAATTTATTTCGGATAGAGAAACTAATAGACAAACAATCAGGTTCTATGACAGATATTTTAAGGTGAAGAATTGAGAAAAACGGAGAACAACATTCCTACATGAGCTTATTCATGCATATTTGGACTTTTCAGAAGAGAACTGTTCGAGCTGGAATGATACTGTTCTCAACCTCAAGCTTGAAAAGGAAAATAAAGAATTAAATGAAAAAAGATACAACATCAAAATGGCGAATTGGATTTTGGGTTTTTTATATCCAAGAATTTTGTTTTTACCTCTTGAATTTCTGGCAGAGGAATTTCTCAAGCAAGAATTTCCAAATTTATTCCATTTTCGCATAGATGCTTATTACGACTTAAGGACTGAATGGAGAAGTTCTTTTGAACAAAGACAGGAAAAACCCCTATTTGAAGGTTGGGAATTCATAGCACCATACGTAATCTATATGGAACTGTTAAAGATTCGTCACTTCAAAAGAATAATTAATAAGGATGATTCAGAAAATCTATCTCGTTTCAAAGAGGTCTATCAAGAGCGAAAGCGTTTGCTCAATAACTCATGTAATGAAGAATTGCTTCGATATTTCAATGAAAAAGAGGATGAACTCACGATTGTTTCTTCATCCCCATTGTACTTTCATGAAAGGGGTTTTCTTGATCTTTCAAATAGATTATGGGAATTGCCCAGTACTAGTTAGATAAGCTGAAATCATAAATACTATAAATATTCAGTTGTAAAGTAGAGGAGAAAATTGAATAAGAAGGCATATACCATAACACCGAGTGCCTGTATCCTATTATACTTAGTCATGATTTTATAAAGATTCATAGCCTGTAAAGCCAAGTTGTCAGTAGTGATGTAGTTTCCCTCTTTACTTAGTTTTCACCTCACTGCAAACAATGTGATTTCTTGTTGTAGAACCGTTCAATAATGTGCAATATCCATATCTTTCATTTCTCATCTGATAGTGTGGACATTCACCACATCTACTTACTCTCTTGATCTTCTCTTTTCTTGTAGCAGGGGCTTTATATTCAATCTTTTCGACTATGGGAGGTCTTTCCTCTCTCTTAGGTCTTTTGTAAACAGATTCTCTCCTAGGAATTGGTTCTCTTCTGTATTTTCTTTCCTTTGGCTTTGTAGTTTTTCTAAACCTATCAAACAATCTCTTTTTTCTCTCAGGGCTTGGAATGTATCCTCTTCTCTCATGAGGTGGAATCTCTCTTCCTCTGAAGTAAGAGGCTGTGGCTTTTTCTCTTTTGCCAAAGTACAAATAACTTAAGATGATCAATATGACAATGGAAATCACCAACAATCCTGATAGAAAGTACTTGGCATTCATTGCAAGGAAACTACCCCAATCAAACTTACTTGGAACAGGTGTTTTATCTTTGACATCAGGAATTCCGTCTCCGTCTGTATCAATGCTATTCACAACCTTTTGAACAGCTTCGTCTATGATTTGTTGTCTTGTGG
>JBHIDS010000008.1:0-22652 GCA_046760205.1 Candidatus Methanofastidiosia archaeon | reverse complement strand
TGAGAAATCAGCTGAAATAGAATGTCACCTCCGATGGGTAAACAGATACAAAAAAGGAAATATAAAGCTTTTTGAAAAAAAATTCTTGGAAGAAGATGGTTGGGTTTTTTGGGAAAGGGAAATTATTCAAATTGAATTACATCAATATCTTTCCATAATTTATTTTCCTTAATTAGAAACCAAAATCCAGTAAGTAGATCTTCTTTTTCTTTGTAATTTGGATAATATTTTTCAACAACTCTCCAGAAATTTCTATTATGATTACTTTCTTTCACATGAACTATTTCATGAAGAACAACATACTCTATCAATTCTTTTGGTAATGATATGAGTTTTAAATTAAAATTTAAATTCCTATTCGAAGAACAACTCGCCCATTTGGTTTTTTGGGTTCTAATGAAAACCTTATTATAATTGACTTTAAGTTCATCAGAAAATCTATTCAAATATGGAATTAGAGTATTTCTCAATTCTTTTTTCAACCAATGCTTTAGGTATTTAGAAAATAATTTCTTATTGGGGGTTGATACTTCAATTTGATCTTCATTTACTCTAATATCATACCATCCCTTTCTTGATTTTATCTTATAGAAATCTCCTAAAATAAGATTCTTATCTTCAATTTCCTTCTTATATTTTTCAACATTTTTGAGATTTTTATTAATCTTCCTTAATTTTTTTAATATCCAATCTTCTTTTTTCATTAGAATTTCTTCTTCATTAGGCATATTAAGGGGCAGAATTACCAATAATTCATTGCGAGATCTAAATTCAAGTCTAGGATACTTAACTCTTCTATGCTCTACATGATATGAAAATTCCATATCTCCAATTTTTCTATTGATCGGATTTTTTGAGGGTTTCCATGATCTTATCATATATTTCATCTCTCTTGTCTATTGAAATTTTGTATTTCCTTATCTTTTTTCTGATTATCCTTCCAATATCTTTTTCTACACTCTTCTTCAGAGTCCAATCTTTGAACATCTTTGGAGAAATATCTTGAATAATTCTTCTTGCATCATCTGTAAGTCTTTCATCCTTTCCGAGTATTCTTTCAAGTACGATTAAAGTATAATACTCTAGATTCGTTAATCCAAGTTTTCTCTGCCTTTCTCCAGATTCATTAAATTCTTGTATAACATTTTCTAATTCCTCATATATTTCTTGATTAGTTTTCTTTCTCTCTCTCCAAGATTTCAAAATTCTCTCTACTCTATCTGCAACGGATTCATAGATAGGATTTCTAGTTCTGTCAACAAGTATGTATTTATTCAAGGTAAATACCATGTCTGAAATTCTGCTATCCAAATCAGGATAAGTTTCCTTCAATTTTTCAATATATTTTTCATCTAGTGAAAGAATTGGAAATTCTTTATTCAATTCATCTATTTTAATAGTTTTATGTATATAGTCCAATGTCTTCTTGAAATATTTTTCGACATACCTTTCAGTTTCATCTGGTTCATCTCTCTTAACATGTCTAATATAAACATGATATACAGCTGAGATCCATTTGAATTCTTTCAAGTATTTCGATTTTATTGGATCTGGACCAAGCAATTCAAATATTTTTCTTAATTTCCTAAAAATTCCTTCAAATCTTTTTGTATTATCTTTACTTTCATTTATTCTTTTTATGGCTTTCATCAAGGTTTCTCTATCGTCTCTCTTTGTATCTATTCCTCTAAATAATTGCTTTATTTGATTCAACAGACTAATGAATTCTTTTCTTTCTTCCTCTAAGTCATATGCAACTCCCAGAATATCATCCTTACTGTAGATTGCAACAGCCTTCTCAAACTCTCTGAAGATACCAACATAATCTAGAATGAGACCAGCTTCCTTCACACCTTTGTAAGGTCTATTTGTCCTTGCTATTGCTTGCAGGAGTCTGTGTTCTTTTAGAGGCTTATCTAAGTACATGACTTGCAGAATAGGTGCATCAAATCCTGTCAAAAGCATGTCAGTCACTATTAATATCTTGGGGTAATCCTCTTCTTTGAATCCTGTTCTGTCTTCTTTCTCTTTTCCATGATACCTATCTTTCAACTTTTCAAAATATTCAAAAATTTCTCTACGGTCATCTATGCCAAATGTCATCACTATTTCAGAATACTCTGGAGGTAATAATTCATCCAAGGCTTTCTTATACATAACACAGGATTCTCTATCAACAGCAACGACCATGGCTTTGAATTTATCATCAACATTTTCTAGAAAATGTTTCGCTATATCCTTTGCTATCATTTCTATTCTTCTTGGATTCTTCATCACAACCCTAATCGTAGTAAGTCTTCTCTTTGTCTTCTCTTCCACATCTTTTTGAAATTCTTCTGGAACTTCTTCCAACTTTTGACCCAAGAATTGTTCGAGGTAATTTTTTTCCAAATGTACCTCTTTCTCTAGCCTAGATTGAAACCTTATTGGAATTGTAAAGCCATCTTTTATTGAATCAAGGATGAAGTATTTGTCGAGATATTTTTCTTCAGGTGGACTGAAAGTTATGAATGTATCTCTTCCCGTCTTTGCTATTGGAGTTCCTGTAAATGCAAAGAAAAAAGAATTTTCTAAGATACTTCTCATTTGTGCTGCTAGAATTCCATATTGTGTTCTATGTCCTTCATCTACAAATGCTATGACATTTTTTCTACTCAATATGGTGTTTTCTTTCTCCTTAATGTATCTCAATTCCTTTTCCAACTGTGGTAATTCTTCTCTTCCAAATTTATGAATCAAAGTTATTATGATCCCTCTCTTGCCCCTACCTTCATCATGAAGTAGAATCTCTTTTAGTTCTTTGATCGATGATACTATATCTGGTTCAATTCCTAAATCTAAAGCTGAAAATTCATCACGAATCTGATCTTCCAATTCTATCCTATCCAATATGAAGAAAATGGTTGGATTTTCTAATAAATCTTTTCTGTAGAGTTTGTTGGCTGCAAAAATCATGGTCAAGGTTTTACCAGAACCTTGCCAGTGCCAGATGAGTCCAGATTTCTTTTCTTCCTTTCCCTCTAAATTGTCGATTACTCTTTCATAAATTTTATTGGCTGCATGGTATTGCATGTATCTTGCCATGACCTTCGTTGTCCTACCTCTCTCCTCTCTTATGAAAATAAAATTTCTAATAAAATCAAGCAGAGTTTCTCTTGAGAACATTTCCAAACTAGCATCTAAGACATCGAATTCTTCTGCTTTCCAAGTATAGATATGAACATCTTCTGTCCTTGGAACGTTTGGAAAGTACTTCACATCCTCTTCTGCAGCAACACTGAACTGAATGTATTTGAATAACTCAGGAACATCTCTCTCATATTTTTGTATTTGATTGAAAGCATCTTTCCAACTCACAGTTGGATCTGCAGGATTCTTACACTCAAAGATTACTAAGGGAATACCGTTGACATATAAAATTATGTCAGGTCTTATTTCTTCTGTAGTGCTCCTGTAAGTTGCTTGTCTTGTAATCACAAATTCATTTTTATCGACATCTTCATAATCTATCAATTTCACATACCTTAACTCTCTTGTTTTTTCAAACTTTATTGCAATCCCATATTTCAAGAACCTTAGAATTTCCTTAACCCCCTGTACTCCTGAATCTCTGTGTTTCAACTCAATAAGAATTTTGTTTACATCGCTCTCTGTGAAATCAAAATCATTAATCCTCTTGATAGCTCTAACCAAATCCTTCTCAAGCAAAGGTTCTTGATAGCTCTCTCTTTCCAACTCATCAGCTTTCCTGAACTCCCAACCCCTTTCCTTTAATTTTTCAATGATGTAATCCTCGACTGCAGATTTTTCTGTGAATGGCATTATCTACACCTGTTTTAAAAGTTTTTTCATCTTCATTCGAAATTTAACTATCTTTTCACTATTCAGTTTTCTTATGAAACTCAGAATTTTGGAATTGAAGATTTCTGACTTTTTTATTAATTCTTCCACCTCTTTTTTAGTGATAGAGAAGTCTATGTAATACTGTTTATCTATCCTCTCCTTTTTGGCTGAAGATATCTCTGAGTTATCGATATTAAATATCTTTTCAAGCAAAATTATTGAAGCAGAATGATTTTCACACTTTATACCAACCCTGAAAAGAAGTGCAAGAAGCATGTAGTACATACTGTAGTAAGTCATAGAAACAGATTCTTCCAGTCTGTCGTTGTTTATGAGGAGCTTTGCAGATATGAGAAAGCTTTCAGATTTTTTCAAATAGGCTTTTTCTATCTCCTCACTAGAATCAACAATTTGAAGCTTACCTTCTTCATGTAACTTAGTAAAAAAATCTGGTCTTCTCATAGTACAATTCAACTCCTTTGATTACGACATGATTTTTTTCAATTTCCCTTATTAGTGGGCTTGACTCGTCATAATCCCCAATTTTCACAATTAGCTTTGAATTTAGAAGTTCCAGACTTTTCTTCAGGTTTCTGTCCTTCGTTTCTATGAAAATATCAATGTCACTGGCATTTTTTGCACAATGTCTAGCATAACTTCCAAAGAGAAGGGCAAGCTTTATCCTTGGATTCTTCTGGATACTCTCAATTATATTCCTCAACTCTGGATATCTCTTCAGCGTTTTGTTCAGCTTGTAGAGCTCTGCCATAATCACATAGTTCCTGGCTTCCACATTTCTTTTAATAAAATAAATCTTGTTTCTCCCCTCCATCCTGAAATCCAATACATTCTCATCAATAAGCTCTCTAAGTTTGTTTATTACTGTCATATGATTTGTGTTTAGTTTCCTAGCCAATTCCCTTGCATGTGATTCTTCTCTCAAAAGAACATCTATGATTCTCATGGATAATTTTTTTTCCATATGGAAAATATTTTTTCCATTACTTAAATACTTTTCCATCGCCCTACACCTCCACCCTCACCTTCCCAGTTAGCAAATCATTCATCAAACCTTTCTTGATCCTTCCAAGTTTATCCTTTCTCTTTCTTTCAAGTTCAAGCTTTTTATCTACTGTTGAAAGAATTTCTGCGATTCTCTGTTGTTCTTGAAGGGGGGGGAGTGGAATTTTATAATTCTCAATTTCTCCTTTCCTTATTGCTTTGAATGTTGAACCCATCGATAGCAATCTAAATCTTTTAATAGTAAATTTAAGATAATAAAACAGAAAGAGATAATATAACTTATCACTTTTTGCTCTAATAGATGACAGTCCTCTACCAATACAGCATTTAAGTGGAGCAATGTTAACATCTCCAACTGGAGCCCTAACAGAAAGTAAAATATCATTACTTTCAGCAATTTTTATTGGTTTAGAACAGTAAAGAATAGGAGAAGGATGAATTTCTCCAAATTCAGCTTTGCCTTGGAGAAAAGGCAAACCAACTCCTTTCTTATTGTAAGTGGATGATGGAGGCGATTGTCCCATTATGATATCTACAACATTCTTGTCCCCCAACCTCACAACCTCCCACTCTTTCGGAATCCTTCCAATCTCAGAATCCTTAAACTCTTTATGCCCTATCCCTCTTGTCAAGAGCTCCTGCATCAAGCCTTTTTTCAGCCTTTTGGTTTTTGCAATAGTTTTCTTCACTTTTTGGATTGCATCGTCGATGGTTGAGAGGATTTTAGTGATTTTTTGTTGTTCTTGGAGGGGGGGGAGAGGGATTTTTATTTTTTTCAAATGTTCTTGATTTAATTTCTTTCTTGTGGAACCAACAATATAAAAATTTAAATTAAGACAATTCAAAATAAATTTTAAAAATAAATTTGAAGCTTCCCCTTTTATAGCTCTGAGAATATGAACATGATTATTTGCCCAGAATTTTCCATTCATAATATATGCTGTTCTTTCATATTTTCCATAAGAACCTCCATCTTCTGCTAACAATAAGAATTCTCCATTAAAAATATAATCATCTACATAATCAATTATACCATTGGCTCCACAATAGGGATGAATTCCTTTCCTGTTACTTCTTTCTATTTCACTCAAAGGGATTCTTTTACTATCATGAATTTCAATTACTTCTCCTAGGTTTACGATTTTCCAACCCTCTGGAATCTTTCCAATTGGTGTTTCTTTATATTCTGTTTTCAATTTCTTCACCTTTTTCTAAAAGTTGGCACACCTTGATACAGTTAAATGTCCCAAAAAAGTCCCAAAAATGTCCCTTAATTTTTGAGATACATGAATCAAGCAATGCCCATTTTGACCCGATTATGACCCTTTTATGACCTGATTCTTGAACTATTTGACCTCTCATCACAGTTTTCCCAGTCTCATTTTTACCAGCCAAAATTGTTATTTTATCATATAAATAACAATCTTCTGAATCTTTTATCGACTTGTAATTTTTAATTCTAAATTTGATTATTTTCATCTTACCCAACCTTCCTCAATTATCGCCAAATAATCGCCAAAATTGCCAACTTTTTGCCAAATAATCGCCAATTTATCTAAGAACATAATGAACACCTCGCCCCCTACCCCTCGCCTGAAGGATGCCTTTTTCAACCAACTCATTTAAATCTATTCTTGCCCCTTCATCTGAAAGAGCAGTAAGTTTCCTGTATTCTCTGTTCGTTATTTTCCCCTTCTTCTTCACATACATCACTGCTCTAATCTGCCTCTCATTCAAGCCCAGGCTGCTGAGATACTTCTCTGTGTAAATATCCTTTCTGAAAGTAACTTTAAAGCCCTGATGTTCTTTAAACTCTGGTTCTGGAAGCCCAGCATCAAGGCAGGCTTTCCTCATTTTATCTATCCCGCTTCCCCATTGCTCAATTAGTCCTATGTCGTAGAAGACTCCAGCTATCCCCTTATTTCTCAGAACCGAAGAGTGAGGCTTATAGAGGTCCTCAAGGGTTATGCCAGAGGGTAGCCCTCCAGGGCTCCAAACGATAAGCTTATCATCGTATATCCTAATTTCCACTTTAGAGGGTATGGTATAGTCTCGGTGACAAACTGCATTGATGACAGCTTCCCTTAAGGCTTCTAGTGGATAATCCCATACCTCCTCCCTCTGAGGCTTGCCTGTCATTATAAATCTCACGCTTATATTCTTGCGTATAAAGTCCATGGCTTCATCTATCTGCTCCATAACTGAGTCTTGAATCATCATGTCGTTGATGACCATTGTCTCGTTCTTAAATCTCCCACAGTGTATTGAAGCCTGAGAAAGAAAATGCTGTGGCTCTTTGCAAAAGAGCAAGATAGCTGCCCAGCTGGGCTGATTCTCTTTTATTAGGTCCAACTTTTCAAGAATATTTAGGGGGCTTTCATCCTTGGGAATATTCCTTCTGCTTGTGCTGTTGGCTCTCTTGATGTATTTCTTTATCTTCTCAGGTTCTATACTCTCTATTTGGACATCTTTCACTGGAAGCTTATCCCAACTCATTCCTGTAGAATCAAAATGCATCTGGGCAATCTCCTGAGCCTGCATAACTCTGTTGCTGTTTCCAACCCTCTTGTAGCATCTCCCTTTTACAAATACCGGCTTAATCGGAAACTCTTTGATCGTGATAATAATCACATGTTTGTCATTCACTTCCTTGAGTTCAATTTCAGGGATTACTCTGGGTTCAGTGCTCTGGGAAATCTGATTTGCCCAATCTTTCAGAGTTTCTTTACTAATTTCGACTCCTTTAATCTCACCTCTATCAGAGACACCAATCAGAATAGATCCCCCTTTTTTGTTGGCAAAAGCTCCAGTAGTGATAACTGTATCTTTGTTGAAGTTCTCCTTAAATTCAAGAGTATCGGACTCTCCTTTATTGATCAGCTTTATTAAATCCTTCATCTCACCCAACCTCCCTTAAAAACCCCTCAATCTTCTCCTCAACTTTTGAGATCTCTTCCTCGATTCCTCTTAGCTCTTCCCATTCCTTTTCTATATCTATTTCTTCAATCTCTATTTCAGGAAAAACATAAAGAGTTACATTCAAATTATAATCATTCTCTTTGATTTCATCGAGTGTAACGACTCGAACAAAACCTTTCCTATCTTTGAATTCTTTGTATGCATCAGCAACCTTTTCTATATTTTCATCGCTGAGTCTGTTCAATTTCCTTACTTCTGGATGCTTTTCGTACTCTTTACTTGCATTGATGAACAAGATTTTTCTCCTTCTTTCCTCAGGTTTGTTTTTGTTGAAGATTATTATCGCACCTGGTGCTCCTGTGTTGTAGAATAACTTTTCTGGCAAGAGAATAACACACTCGATTAAATCTTTTTCTTCTAAGACTCTCGTTCTAATTGTTTTCTCTTTTCCTCCTCTGAATAGACAACCGTTGTCAATAACAACTCCAACTCTTCCATTTTCTTCATCAGCAGATGCAATCATGTGCTGAGCCCAAGCCCAATCAGCAGATTGTTTGGGAGAGAATCCGTACTCAAATCTTTCCTTCCAAAAATCTCCTTTCTTCAAAACATCTCCATCATAACCATCTTGGTTCCAAGGAGGATTTGCAATAACCACATTGAATTTCTTGAAAGAATTGTTTTCCAAAAATTTTGGATATGACAAAGTATCTCCCAATTTTAAATCAATATCTCTTATCTCATGTATATAGAGGTTCATTTTGCAGAGAGCATAAGTTATTTGGTTTGCCTCTTGTCCATATAAGAATAATTTTCTAACTTCCTCTTTCCCGTACTTATCTTCAACATGATTATAAGATGATATCAACATCCCACCAGAACCACAACATGGATCATACACAGATTCTCTTGGTTTTGGATCTAGGATTTCAACGAGTAAATCAATAACTTCCCTTGGAGTATAAACTTCTCCTTCCTTTGCCTTTGTTGGAGCAAAGTATCGAAGAACCCATTCATAGGCATCTCCCAAAATATCTGGAGAAACATAATGCAATTTTCTTGCACTAAATAGCTCTACCAACTGTCTTAGAATTTCAGCATTTTCAGTACTTGTTGTAAATTGAATAAAGTCTGTCCTGTCGATCACATCTTTCAATTCTGGGTTTCTTTTTCCTAAAGCCTTTAGTGCCTGAGAAAATTTTTCAGGAAGTCTACCAACATCTTTTCTTATATTATCCCATAGAAATTCCTCCGGCATATTGAAATCATGATAAATGGATCTTGTTGCTTCTTCTCTTGCTTCTTCTTCGCTCAGACCATCAGCCAATGCCTCTTTATATGCTTTGTCTTGTTCCAATACCCATTTGTCGCTTATTCTTTTAAGAAAAAGTAGAATAAGAATGAATTTGTAATCAACTCTTGTTCTTATCAAATCTGCTGCCTTCTTCAATAAACCCTCGACAGTATCTCTTGTTAATTTCTTTTCATTGAAAGATAGTGTTTCTTTCACAATTTCTTCCCTGGATTTCAAAACATAGAGTCTCTTTCTTGCATCATTTGGATCAAGTTTTATTTTTATCACACCAGCTTTTCTGAGTTCAGATAAAACAACTCCTACTGTTTTTTCATCATCTTGGTTTTCTTCTTTCAACAGCTTTATCGCTTGTTTGCGATTGAATTCTTCACTTCCAAATTCATCCCATAATATTGAATACCTTTTTTCCAACCATTCAGGTAATTTTCTTAAGATTTTCATGTAATTAATTACATGCTAAGTTTATAAAGCTTATGGTAGATTCACTTAATTAATAAGTAATACTGAATTAAGCTTATTTAGATCCAAGATTTGGGAAAAAGAAAAAGAAATTTATTCATATTTTGAAGTTTTTATGGGCATGAAGGGATACAGCCAGGATGCAAAGGCTTCAACGCTCCTCGACTGGAGCAAGAGCCTGCCTGTACCAGAAAGCCTTAAGATAAGTCCTTCTCCAGAGAACATGGTTGACTTTAGCCCTCCAATTCGTTCAACGTCGTAGGAAATTCCCTTGGAGAATGCCACCAGATGCCCAGTGTCAACCTGAATCTCTTCTTGAGAAAGCTTTTTCTCCTCGAGAGCACCAAATATGGAGACGAAAAGATCCCCAGAGCCTGAAACTTTCAAAAAGAAGAGACCTTCCCTTGAGAAGATTCCCTTCAAACCCTGAAACTTGGTGTCAATCTCAAGCTCGGGAGAGGAACAAAGGTAAGAACCTCCCTGCAAAAACCAGATTTCATTTCTTAACTCAATATGTGTAATGTCTCCTGGATATGAAGGTGCAAAGGCAATCTCCCCTTCCCCTCTAAAGGTGTTTAGAAAGATGGACTCTGCCCCAAGCATCTTTCTCTTGAGAGAGGATAAAAGCCCTCCCTTCATCTGGGTTTCAAGGGTGATGTTGGAGGACTTGTACACCATGGCACCTGCCTCCGCCTGTATCGATTCTCCATTTAGGTTCACTCTTAAAAGAGTGTATGCATTCTGGTAGAGAATTTCATATTCATATCCCATCGTATCATCTCCCTTAAAGCTACATCAATCCAAAGATTATCAAGAGGAACACAGATGCCACCATCGCTACTATTGAGAGTATCCAGACCACGAAAGCCTTGCCCCAGCTGGTGTCGAAGATTGACTTTATGATGTAGAGAGTCACCAAAAGTCCCAAGATAAACCCAATAAATCCACCGATGCCAATAAATGAGAGCAACAAGTTGAAGATGGGACCAATTAGAGCCAAAGCCACTGCACATATCAGTGCTTTTCCAAATGTAGCATCTCTCACGCCTGCAAGCTTTGCACCAATCCAGATGAAGAATGCCCCGATTATGAAAAGAAGAACTATCAAAACGAGTATAGCTGTAATCCCTAAGCCGAAGAGCGTACCCAAATCCATCATCTCACCTCCCTGATTTTCTTTTGAATACAAAGATGGGTATAAAAAGGTATCCCTTAAGTTTAAAAATAATTTTCAATTTTCTCAAGTTAGCCCCTTTCCCATCTCACTTTTGCTACAAATGATAGAAATATGTACCAACTAATCATGATGAATATTACAGTGATATGAAAAGTCATCCAATTATTGCGGAGAAAAAACTCCATCAATACTAAAATATGTAACTTGTCCAAGATGGAAGTTATCCAATTATTGCGGAGAATAAACTCTAAACCATAAATAATAAAAGATAATATGAAAATTGAGACTAGTAAAAAGTATGTGAATATATCTGCTTCTCTCGTAGCGCCTATGCGAGTTCTTAATCTTCCTTTCAGAGTTAAATTTGAAAATGGGTAATTGAATTGAATTCCTGCAACAGTTGCACTATCTTGTATGAGATGAAATAAGCTTCCGAATATGTAGCCAAATATAAATGATGAGAAATACCAAAAGTTAAATCGATCTAATAATATGAGAATTATTAACAGATAAACAGCTGTAAATAAAGCAGCTGTTGAAACTCCAATAAATGAATGCATAAATCCTCTATGTTTCTCAGAAATATTATATTTTTTTAGTAAGGTTCTACCAAAAAATAAGACAGGTCTATAGATTAAAAATTTTGTAAGATATCCTGGATTCGGGCTATCCACATCAGGAATTGAGGAACCTATTGTTACTCCTATTAATATGCACATGATAAGCTTTAGATTAGTATCATGTTGATAATAAGGTACATACAACAAGACAATTGTAAATATTGACAACGATACATGATGACGTTCTAACATATCTTAAATTTGAAGATATAAACTTAAATATTTTTCTATCATCTGTCCTGACTTATTGAAATTAATATTTATGATCAAGCAAGGTTCTTAAGAAAAATCATTCTTTGAGAAAATGATACAATGAAAAAAAGAATGAACACATCAAATCACAACATCAAAATTAATTGTTTTCTACACAAAAACTTTTAACTCTAAGTACAATATAAATTTAGGTATTCATAATGAAATTTCATTGTTTCCTTTGTGATGGAGAATTGGACGAAAAGGGTTCTTATTATTGTTCATCATGTGAATCAGTTTTTCACTACAGATGTTTGCTTCATGAGATAAAACGAGAAAAATCTTGTCCTAATTGTAGAGTATTTACATACCTTTGGAATTTCAAAAAAGGATTCCCAGATTCATTTCTTTTCAAAGAGGAAGAAGAGATTGAACCTGAAGAGAAAGAAGAACTCCCTGAAGAACCAGAAGAAGAATCCTTAAAACATCAAAAACCATCTGAATCCATCAAGGATACAGAGTCATTTGAAGTTCCTTCATCAAAGCTATCGACAGAAAAAAATCTAGAGACTCAGTTGGGGATTTTTCAGAGAAAATCAAGAATACGAAGTGTTCTCAAAATTTTTAGGGAAGGAAAAATAATAGATATGAGAATCATAACCCTTCTCTTTTTTAGTTTAGGATTTTATCTTTTGATGTTCTCTGGAGAGGACTCTGTTCAAATTCTTATGGGGTTGTTTTTTATCATAGCAGGGATTGCTTGTAATAATGAATTTATTGGTAATGTGGCAATAATAACAATTATAGGGATTCTACTAGTTCTTGCAGCTTTTTATAAATTTGGAGATCCATTAATTCTCACCAGAGGAATTTTGTTTTCCTACTTACTCCTAATACCCATATTTTTGATATTCATGTTATTAATCAAAAAGAAATAAGAGAATTCTTTTTTTTTTGATTTGGATTCTTTCAATTTTTGCCAATGGAAGTTGGAGTTCACCCCCCACTTACAACAGGCATCACCAAGACCTCATCCTCATTTTCTATCAAGTCATTGAAGTTTGCAGGTTTTTGGTTTATGAGAAGGATAAACCTATCCTCTGAAAACTTCACCTTGAAAATCTCCTTCAGACTCTTGGGTTTAGTGAGTTTGATTTTCTTCTCCCTTACTCCAGAAATTTCTGAAGCAAACCCTAAGAACTTGAACTTCGTCATGTTATCTTGAAGAGTTCCTCTACAACGTCATGGAGCCCAAGTCCTTCCAAAGTTTTTCTCGTGGGGATTCCATCCTTGTTCCAGCCTCTTTTCTTGTAGTACATAGAGAGCATTTCGTCATATCTTTTTCTATCGAGTTTTAATCCCTTCAAATTTCCTTGGGACATGGATTCTAAAAACCACCTCTTGGGTGGATAATCCATCTCTCTTCCCCAATCGCCCAGCTCTCTAACCCAGAAAGCCCTGATGAGAGAGTATATCCTGTCAGCGGTAGTAAAGATTTCTGTGAGAGATGTTTTCTCTCCTGTTACTGCCTCCAAATACTTTGGATACCAATCCAAATCAAACCCAACCTCTATCCAGGGAAGTCTGCAGGTGGTGAGGCTCTCAAACATTCCACCCCTGATTCTCTGAAACTCTATTACCTTATTCACCTTGGACTCATCGTAGGAAAACCTGTCCGTTGAAATCTCCCAGGAAATTACCCATGCATCCTTGTGGTGAGCACCGATTGGAGAAGTGGCAAAAGCCAGAGCCATTCCAGGACAGACATGACAGTTGTAGGCAGAGGTCTCAAGTCCCTTGACATGCATTGCGAATTTCAGAGAATCCCCTCCAATTCTCTCAGCCATTTTTTTCACACCCTCTGATGCAAGCTCGCCAAGTCCTCTTCTGTATGCAATGTCCTCTATCAATCCTTTTACCATCTCGAAGTCTCCCCACTCTATCCTCTCTTCTATCAGTTTCTTCTCTGAGGCTTCCATTAAAAATGCGATAGAACTTCCGAGAGAAATGGTGTCCAAACCCTCTTCATCAGCCATTCTGTTGAGCACTGCCACCTTGTTCAAGTGATCCATTCCAAGGTTAGGTCCAAGCATCCCAACATTCTCATAGTCAAGCTCCGAATCTCTTCCATTCAAATCCTTCACCACGTTTCCACACCTCATGTTGCACATAGGGCAGCCCTTTCTATCTGTTTTCATCTCTTCAAGCATGTATCCATCCAACTTTTTGGAATGCTCAAAAATCCCTTCTCTAAAGTTGTAGACTGGCAAACATGAATTCTCGTTGCACCACTCAAAGACCATCATGGTACCCTGTCTTATCCAGAAATCGTAGTTCTCCTTTCCTTTGACATCTCTGTAACCTTCAATACCAAGCTCTCTCAACTTTTTTTTATCGTGAACGGAAATCTCCTTAGTTCCCCTAATTACTATGGCTTTCAGATTCTTTGAACCCATGACTGCTCCCATTCCAGGTCTTCCCCCTGCCCTTCCTTTCTGAGAGATAAGGGTGGCATACTTTACAAGATTTTCTCCAGCAGGTCCTATCAAAACAACGCCAATGCCTTTTCCATGCCATTCTTCCAACTTGTCCTGAGCTTTGAAGGTATCAAGCCCCCAGAGGTTAGTGGCATCCAAAATCTCCACATCCTCATTTTCGATTTTGAGGTATGATGGTTTTGAAGCTCTTCCCTCTAATATTAGGACATCATAACCAGCCTTTCTCAAGTGAACTGCGGCAAAAGTTCCAATGTTTCCATCACCATATCCATCTGTTAAGGGGCTCTTCGATGCCACCACTAGCTTGCCTGAACTCGGAAGAGATATACCAGTTAAGGGACCAACCGCAAAAATAAGCCTGTTATCTGAAGAGAGAGGATCAACATCCCTCACCTCGTCCCACAAGAGTTTTGCAGCAAATCCCCTTCCTCCAAGAAATTTTTTTTTCAGCTCACCTGTAGGTTCTTTTGAGATTTTTCCATTGGAGAGATCTACCCTTAAAATCCATCCAGCATAACCTTTCATCACGACACCTCTACTTAATTCAGGATAAGGTTTATAAGTTTGTCGCTCCTAATATGCTGTGTGGCATGATTAGTCTACTTTCTTGCTACCATGGCAACCACAATAAACTCAATGAAAACTCCTTCAATAAGCTGGTTAGGACCCGCAATTTTTTCAACATATGAACATTTTGAGATAAAGGTTTTGTGTGAGATAGAGCGAAAGATTAATAAAGGATGAATTCATTATTTTGATAGTAGTTTACTAAGAGGTTGAAAAAATGAAGCTCAATATTTTGGGAAAGAAACAGAAAGTCAAAGATCTAAGACCTGCAGTTCGGCAGGCTCCCAAGTTTGGTTCTGGAATAAGCATAAACGAGGTTGGGGGGATGCAGCTCGCCTCCTCACTCTTAGACGAAGAGGTCTTGGACATTCCAGAGTACCAACTCAACATCACCTATCCCCTAAATCCTCCCTTTGCCTACGTCAACATTTTCTATGATAAGGCTGAAAGAGAGATGTTTTATAGAGTTTTAGAACCACCTCTTGTAAGAAGAGAGGAATACTATCTGGATCAGATAATCAAGATTTTGCAGGAAACCATAGATATAGACTTTTATGCAATGGAATCAGAAGAGAAACTCAAGGAACATGTTAGAAGAGAGGTTAACACCTTGGTGAAGAGGTACAGAATGAGGATGTCCAAGGAGAGCTACGAGAGATTGATCTACTACATTGCCAGAGAGTTTGTGGGGTACAACAGAATAGATCCCATCTTTAGAGATCCAAACATAGAGGACATAAGCTGTGATGGAGCAAAAATTCCATTGTACATCTTTCACAAATACTTTGAGTCTATGAAAACCAACGTTATCTACCCTTCTGTGGATGAGTTGGACTCCTTCATCATCAAACTCTCCCAGAGATGTAACAGACACATCTCTGTGGCAGAGCCTCTCTTGGATGGTTCTCTACCAGATGGCTCCAGAACCCAGTTGACTCTGGGTAAAGAGGTTACCATGCACGGTTCTACCTTTACCATAAGAAAGTTCAGAGAGGATCCTTTAACAGCCCCAGACATGATCGCCTTTGGAACCTTCAACGTCTCAATGCTTGCCCTTCTTTGGTTCTTCATGGAGAAGAAGATCTCAATTTTGGTTTCTGGAGGTACGGCATCTGGAAAGACCACCACTTTGAACATGCTCTCTCTTTTCATCAAGCCTGAGATGAAGATAGTTACAATTGAAGACACTGCTGAGTTAAACCTCTCTCACGAGAACTGGATTCCTTCAGTTACGAGGGCAGGTTTTGGTCCTGTAACAGCCATAGGAAAGAGGATGGGAGAGGTAGACATGTTCGATCTATTGAGAGCTGCCTTGAGACAGAGACCAGAGTACATAATAGTTGGAGAGGTTAGAGGGAGGGAAGCCTACACCCTCTTCCAAGCCATCGCCACTGGACACGCTGCCATGGGCACTATTCATGCTGATTCACCCCAAGGTGTGGTGCACAGATTGGAATCTGACCCCATAAATTGTCCAAGAATTCTCATCAAGAACTTGGATGTGATTCTCCTTGAGGCTCGTGTCAGGGTAAAGGGAAGGGTTTCAAGGAGGATTACCCATATAGTTGAAGTGGTTGATCTTGATCCCTCAACAAAGGAGGTCATCACCAACACGGTTTACGAGTGGAACCCCTTTGAGGATGTTTTCAGATTTACTGGAAGAAGTTACATGCTTGAGAAGCTCGAGAAAGAGAAGGGAATTCACATGGATGAGATTCTTACAGAGCTGGATAACAGGAGAAGGATTCTCAACTGGATGTACGAGAACAAAATTAGATACTATAAAGATGTCTCAGCCATCATTGCAGAGTACTACAAGGATCCAGATGCAGTTTTGGAAAAGATAGAGGGGTAACATGGTGAATGTGGCTACTGCCATCAACAGATTATCATATCGAATGTTTGGACCTTTTGTAGACCCTCTCACGAGAAATGCCACCAACTTCTCGAGAAATTTGAGAAAAGCCAACATGAAAACCACCACAGGGGAGTACTTTTCAGCAGCTATCCTAATAGTTTTGGTTTTAACCCCAATCCTTACCTTTTTTGTGGCGGTGTTTGCCTATCTTTTGGGTAAAAGCTATGTACTACCAGCCATAATGTCTTTTGTCTTGAGCCCTTTTTTCATCTTCATCTTTTTCTACATCTATCCAAACTTCATCGCAGACTCGAGAAGGAGAAACATCGATGTCAGAATGCCCTATGCAGTACCATACATGTCAGCCATGGCTGGGGCTGGGGTTCCTCCTGCAGTCATCTTCGCCTCTCTTGCAAAGTCTGAACTCTACGGGGAGATAGCACAGGAGTCCAAAAATATAGCGAGAGACACCCTTTTTTTTGGTAGAGACATCATCACGGTGCTCAACGAGTACACCAATCTGACTCCCTCGAGAAGATTCTCTGAACTTTTAATGGGTATGGTTACCACCATAAGGTCTGGAGGAGATCTCAAAGCATACCTCTCCAACGAAGCTGAAAACGTAATGGTGGAGTACAGACAGATGATGAGAGACTTTGCAGAGAACCTTGGGTTATTTGCAGAGTCCTACATCACAGTTCCAGTCTTTGGCACCATCTTTATTGTTATCGTTGCTTCCGTCATGAACATGATTGGAGGAGGAAGCTTTAGAGGACTGACTATGCTCGATTTGATCTATTTAGTGGTTTACATCGGAATTCCAGGACTTTCAATGTTCTTCCTCATCCTGATAGATGGTCTGGTACCGGAGGAATGAGTATGGCTGGGAGAGAAGAGGAGCTATTAGAGAAACAACAGATATTCTCTCTGAAAAACATCTTCACCATATTTGTCCCAGTCACCCTAGCCCTGCTGATTTTGATTTTTGACTTCCTTCGATTCTGGAAACACCCTTTATTCGATGACATCGTGCTTTTGGCTTTTTTCGTTGGAGCCCTCCCCTTTGCAACAGTTCAGTACTTGGAATTTCAAAGGATAAAAAAGCTTGAGTCTGAGTTTCCCAACCTGCTTGCAGACATCTCATCCTCAGTAGAGTCTGGAATGAGCATTCCCCAGGCAATCTACGTTTCCAAGGAGAGAATATACGGAGCTCTAACCCCAGAGATTGAAAAGATGTCCAACCTCATTTCTTGGGGGGTTCCCTTCGAGAACGTCTTGTTGCAGTTCACCAAGAGGGCAAAGAGTGCTTACATCCAGAAGTTGGTTTTTCTCATAGTTGAGGCAAACAGGTCTGGGGGAGACATTAGAGGAATTCTAAGGTCTGCAGCGAGAAATGCAAGAGAGCTCAAGAACATAGAGAGAGACATCAACATGATGATAAAGCCCTATGTTATCATCTCTTACATCACTTTTTTCATCTTTTTGGTCGTTATTTTGATTCTCTATCAAACCTTCATCCTCCCTCTATCTAAAGTTGGCTCAACCCCCTTTACCGAGTCCTTTGATCCAACGGCATACACAGATCTCTTCTTTCACATGCTCATGTTCCAAGGTCTCTTCATTGGGTTGACTGCTGGAAAGATGACAGACAAGAAGGTGATTGCAGGACTCAGGCATTCCATAATTCTGATAGTGGGTGGATACTTCATCTATAACTCAGTGGTGGGATGGCCCATTGGATAAGGTTTAAAAAGAGGGGATTGAATCCTTTCTATGAACACCTTGATTTTTGCAAAAATCCTACTCAGTTTTCTTCATCTTAGCTTTGCCTCATATCAGGATTTGAAGAGAAGAGAGGTGGATGATAGAGTATGGCTTTCAATGATCCTTTTCGGAGTACTCTTTGCCCTCTATGAGTCCCTTTCCCTTGGGAATTTCTTACCCTTAGAGAGAAGCTTTCTCGCCATGGGAGCTTGTTTTTTCATAGCTTACATTATAACCTCATTCAACCTCTTTGGAGGGGCTGATGGCATGGCTCTAATAGGTATCGGAGCTATGATTCCGAAATTTGAAAGAGATTTCATCTTCTTCCTCTTTCCTTTGAGTGTTTTCAACAACGCCCTCTTATGTGTTTTAGTCTTGCCCTTAATCCTTCTCTCTTACAACCTTTTGAGAAAGAGTAAAATGAGTAACGTTAAAGCCTCCACTTTAAAAAGAGGCATTGCTTACTTTTTGGGTTATCCTATCAAAACAGAAAAACTGGATTTTCGAGTTTTTCCACTGGAATTCATAGAAAATGATGAAAAAGTTTTGAGGTTGTTCACAAGGGATTTGGATTATGATTATGAGAAACACAGAGAGGAATTTCGCAAGAAAAGTATAGACGAGATATGGGTTACTTATGGAATTCCCTTCATTTTCGTGATAACCTTAGGATTCCTTTTAACCTTGATATTTGGAGATCTAATCGTGAGGTTGGTTTTTGAATTTCTCTAACGAGCACTCTTTGCAATCCTCTCAACTTCTTCCTTCTTTGCCACTGCAAGACTTTTGTTGTCTGAGACAGCTGCTAGCATTACCTCTGAAGCCAAAGCCTCAGCAAAGCTCATCTTGTTTTTGAAGCACTTTGCACTGGCACCTATGGCAAGGTACTTTAGAGCAGAATCCAATCTTCTTTGAGGAGAGACATCCACAGACTGGTGGTAACTCACTCCACCGTAAGTGATGGTGGTGGTCTCCTCTCTTGGAGCAGAGTTCTCGATAGCCCTTATTAGAACCTGCAAGGGGTTCTTTGAAGTTTTCTCTGCGATTATCTCAAAGGATTCTCTCACAATGTTAAAGGTTCTGTGTTTCTTTCCACAAAGTCCTCCCTGTCTTCTGATGAAGCGTCCTGCAATCTTTCTCTTTGGAGAACCAGTTCTCATCAACTTGTTCATCAGTCTCTCCACGATGGTGAGCTTATTTTTCCAGAACTGCACTTTCTCGTGCCTTCCAGCTGTATGGGGAAGAAGGATGGGAGTAAGATTTATGTAGTTCTTAAGACCTTCGTCCCGTACCTCGATATTGGTGTCCCATCTATCGAACCAGAGTATCTCTTCAGCCAAATCCTCACCTCACAGGTTTCTCCTTTCTCCCTCGAACCATCTCTTCGAGAGAGACCCTGTTAACTTTTGTTACTTTGAACTTTACACCTGGAATATCTCCCATGCTTCCACCTTTCCTCCCACCGATTCCCTCGATGATTACCTCATCATGCTCATCTATGAAGTTGATGGCTCCATCTCCTGGACAGAAAGCTGTCACCTGCTTTCCATTCTTTATGAGCTGAACCCTCACACACTTTCTTAAAGCTGAGTTGGGCTGCTTTGCCTCTACAGGGACTTTTTCCAAAACTATGGCTCTGGCTTGTGGGCTTCCCTCTAGGGGATCTGCCTTTTTGTCCAGCTCAAGCATTCTTCTCTTGTAGTAAATGTCTTTCCATCTGAGCTTTGCTTTCTTTTTTTTCAAAGCTCTCCCAGCATACTCTCCTCGTGCCATCTTCTCACCTACATTATGGTAACATCATCAACGTCGTGATGTCTCTTTAAGAGATACTTGACTTTTTCTATGTTCTTTCCATTCCTCCCAATGGCAAGTCCTCTGTCCTTTCTCAAAACGTCAAGCACCGCCACCTTTTTGTTCCCTCTCTCAGAGATATGAATACTCTTTATCTGAGCAGGTTTTAGGATGTTTTTTATAAACGTTAGGGGGTCTGAAGAGTATTCTATTATCTCGATTCTCTTTCCAATCATCTCCTTTATTCTCAAGATGTTTGCTCCCTTTCTTCCAATTGCAAGCCCCATCTCTCCCTCTTTCACCACGAAGGTGATTTTGCCTTCATTCAACATACAGTCCTTCACGATGGCTCCAGTCATGCTCTCAAAGAGTCCTATGTATTTTATCTCATCTGTTCCTAACTTCACTCCCATTAAGTACCCTCCAAAGCCAAGATGTTAGACTCACCCTGGGAAATAATCGTCATTACAGAGACTATGAAAGGCTTGCCACAAAGGGTTCCAAGTTCAAGGGCTGAACCTTCAAAGGCATAAGTGGGGGTCTTTGAAAGTTCCGAGTAGTACCTTACATCTGACTTGACTTTTTCTGGACAGTTTTTGGTGTAGATCACAAGTTTTGCATCTCCATTTCTCAGTGCCTTTAAAGTCTTTTCGGTACCAAAAAAGACTTTTCCAGTATCTACCGTCTTTCTTATTTCTCTTGAAACATCCATTTTACTTCTCCTCCTTCATCTCAAGCTCAACTATCCCTGTTCCCAGGGGTATGGGCTGACCGATTATAACGTTCTCTGTAACTCCATTCAAATTGTCCACAGATCCTTCCTTGGAAGCCTGAAAGAGATGTTTGGTGGTGACCTCAAAAGCTGCTTTAGCCAGTATTGAGAGCTTTTGTCCCGAGATTCCATGCCTTCCGATGGATTTTAACTCTCCATCCACAGTCATCAAATCTGCAAGAAGCATGATGTGTCTAACCTCCACCTCCAAACCCTGTTCGTTTAGGGTCTTTTGAATCTCTCTTATTATGGAGTTTCGGGCAGCCTCTATTCCCAAGACAGAGTAGATTTCTCTTATGTCGTTGGTGTAACTTCTCCTAAAGTCAACTTCCGGAATCTTTAGAACCTCTCCGAACTTAGATCCTTCTGTGTATATCACATACTCATTCATTTCCTTTCTAATTACAGCTCTCTCAATCTTTTTGACTCCTCCCAACTGTTTTTTTATTATCTTTTGAGAGTATTCTCTCAGTTTCTTTAGGGAGATGTTTTCAAATTGAAATGAGAGAGTCTTATCTTCAACTTTTATATCTTTTAATTTTTTATCCTTCTTGAATTTCTTTAAAACATCCTCAATTGTGAGATCGTACTCCTCCAACTCAATGGGATCTAGTTCCACCACAAACTTCATACTTGAAACATCCATGTTGGTGGATTTTGAGACTGTTTTCAAGGTGATTTCTTTGATCTTTTTAGCCACCTTTCGTGCTTTTTCTCTGTCGTGCCTGTGTTCTTCGTCAAGGTAGACAGTCATAACAGGAGTGGAAGGAACTCTCCTTACATCCACTATCTCGATGATCCTAGGAAGTCCCAAGGTTACATTTATCTCTGCAACCCCTGCATAGTGGAAGGTGTTAAGAGTCATCTGGGTTCCAGGTTCTCCTATGGACTGGGCGCCCACAGTTCCCACAGGTTCTCCAGCATCTACCCTAGCTTTTTCGTACTCCTCTATGACCTCCTTTACTATGTTTTCTATCTTTGAGATTTTGAGCTTTCTGGTTTTGTTTACCTCAAGTAACTTTAAAACCAACTCGTCTACAACCGACTTTGGGAGTCTTTCCTCCACTTGAAGTTTCTCTACGAAATCCATCTCATCCCCTCGAAAGATTCTTGTGGATTATCCAGTCAATGTCCACAGCTTTTCCATAGTTACTCTTGGCTGGATCCACACCATCCTCACCATACTTGAATTGAATGATGCACCCATCGTTGTTTCTCACCGTTTGATCGTATGAGACTTTCAAATCCTGCATGGCATTCATCAGTCTTCTCTGCATGTATCCACTTTGGGCAGTTCTCACTGCTGTATCCACAAGTCCTTCTCTTCCTCCCATGGCATGAAAGAAGAACTCTATGGGATTGAGGCCCTTCTTGTAAGAGGATCTCACAAATCCTCGGGCATGGGCTTTGAGCTCTCCTCTCTTGAAGTGGGAGAGAGATCTCTTTCTATAACCTCTTGAAAGCCTCTTTCCTCGAACAGACATCTGCCCAAGACAGGCTGTCATCTGAGTCAAATCAAGCATGTTTCCCTTTGCCCCAGTCTTCGCCATTATTACTGCCGTTCTCTCAAGACCGAGATACTCCTCTGCCACCTCTCCAGCTTTGTCTCTAGTGTCAGCGAGTTCCTTCATGATGAGATTCTCAAGAGTTTCCTCAGGTTTCTGTCCTGGTAGAGGTTCAAGCTCCCCCATCTCAAAGGTCTGAATGAGTTTGTTCACCCTCTTCTGACCGTCCTCCAAAATCTCCTCTATTCTGGTCAAAGCCTCTCTTGGAAGTTCAATGTCATCAATACCGGTGGTGAGTCCCTTGTTTTCCAGGACCAGCATGATGGACTTCGTGACAGAATCTATGAAT
>JBHIDS010000007.1:0-22921 GCA_046760205.1 Candidatus Methanofastidiosia archaeon | reverse complement strand
AATGGCTATTGGTTTAACGCATGAACAGGCTCATGGTAGTTTAAGAATCACTTTGGGCAAGGATAGTACCCGAGAGGAAATTGATTATTTGGTGGCGAGATTGGTTGAAGTAGTGGCTAAGTTTAGGAAGATGGCGCCTAAAAGTTTTTGATTTTAGAATTTTTTATTCTTCCTGCTCCTCCATGAACAATGATCTTTTTTGACATGTTAAGAGTTTTCATGACTATTATAAATCTTTCTTTTTAAAGACCGAAAACTTTTTATACAAGTTACTATTAAAATAGTAGATATTGAGATGATAAAAACTGAACTTCTCACAAAGTTTGAAGATTTTCGGCTGGACTGTAAGTGTCCATTCTTCGATAGTGGAACCTCAAAGTGCTCTTTAAACCCCTTTGTGGTTCGTATAGGGGGGTGTGAGGGGAGATGGAACGATTGGTTGACTTCAGAGATTCCCTTAGTTTTTTGTGAAACTTTGAAGTTTTACACCGAAAATCTGGAGAACTTTTCAGAACTCGTGAAGCTCTACTCAAGGATGATGACGAAAGTTGTTTGACAACAATATTAACCGAAAGCTTTATATCTAATTTTTCTTAAAATTTCCCATGCGAAAGATCCCTTTGTTGATTTTCATTTTCTTGTTGGGAACAGTAAGCTCCCAATCCAACCTGTTCTGGGGGAACAAGTATCCTGCAAAGATAGATACAAATCTGATAGAGATCTCTGACCTTGAAGATGATGGAAAAAAGGAGATCTTTGTTGTAACTGAAGAGGGGATTCTTCACACCCTGAACTACCAATTAAGGCTTCTATGGCAGTATCCCACATCTGGAACTCTCGGAAAGGTCTCCAGAATCTTGGTAGATGACCTTGATTTCGACTCAAAGAAGGAGGTTGTGATTGCCACATTTGATGGAAGAGTGCACGTGGTTTCCTCTCTTGGAAGGTTTAGAAACAAGTACGACTTGGGAGGAGTTTTGAGTGCACTCTTAAGTGTCGATCTTGATAAAAAATCACCAAAGGAAATTTTGGTGGCGAGAAAAAACAAGGTTTACCTTTTGAAAAATGGAGGTGCAGAGGAGTTCTTTTCTCTCCCTGTAGAGGGAGAGATCAAGATTCTTGAGGCTTCAGATTTGGACAGAGATGGAAACATGGAGATTCTTGTAGGGATTTCATCCTATCTCTACATAGTGAGTTTTTCTGGAATTTACTCTGAACCCTTTGATGCAGGTAAAGATATCCAATCCATACACATTGAGGATTTGAACAATGACAAACTTGAGGAGGTGGTTATCCTAACCATCAGAGATCAAATTCATGCCATAGACTTTGCTGGAAACCTCCTCTGGACCATCCAAATTCCTGAACCAATCATGTTTTTTAGCCTGACAGAGGAAGAGGACAACAACATGTTTGTTGGAACCCACAATGGAAAGTTATACCTCGGTCACTCTAACCTTTCTTTCTGGAACCAGGAAATAGACTCTCCAGTCTTAAGTGTTTTTGAGTACAACCTCTTGAACTACCAGAATGAACTCTTCAACTACACTTTAGATGAGATTCTGGCCATTTCTCAGAATGGGGACCTCTATGTCTTCACCAACAAGAAAGCTCTCATTTTGAGGTATCACTTCACAGACGTTTCAATCGAAAAGGTTTACGTAGCGTACCTTGATGAGGAGGATACTCAAAACTTTGGGGATGTCCTCATTCTCTCCAACGAGGGCTTTCTTTATCTCCTGAGGGTTGACAGAGATTTTTTCGAAATCGCCAACACCTATTATGACTTTGGAATGCAGAACTTTCAGGAGAAGAAGTATGAGGAGGCAAAGTATATATTCGAGTTTGCTCGTTCAAGGTACGAGGGCTGGGGAGTTATGGACATGGTTTCAAACTGTCTTAAAAACATCGAGCTTTCAGACCTCTATTTAGAAAAGCTTTCAAGGGCAAAGAGTCTTGAGGAGGATGGGGATTTAAAGTTAGAGCTTTCAAGATGGAAGGATGCCAAAGAGAGTTATGAGAGAGCTAAGGGAATCTATGATGAATTGGAACTCAAGACAGAAGTCTCAGACATCGAGAAAAAGATCAGCCTCTGTGAGGCGAGAATAGCTGAAATCCGCAGGAACCGTTCAATTCTCATCTCTTTTGGAGCCTTCATCCTGACGATAGTTCTGTTTAGAAGGCGGAGATTGATAAACGATTTTAGAAAGATAATTTCCTTCAGGCCTTCCCTTCCAATGTTTCTCAAAAAGAGGAGACACTATCCAGAAAACTCTATGAAAAAGCTTGAGATAATGTCTCTCTCAGAGAGCATAGATGGCTTTGAGATTCTCTTCAACCTTGAGAACAACCTCCGAATATTCATGGAGGAGAGGCTGCGAGAAGCCTATGGGGATAGGTGGTGGAGAAAAGGTGTTCACTACAACGTTTACGCCAACTGGCAAGCCAAGAGAAAGGCTGAGGTGAACAATCCATGGTGTGACACTCGGGATTTGCCTTTGCTAATGTACTCCAACTTCACCCAGTTGGCAATGATAATTGAATCAAACAAGAACTGGGATATATTCAGACCTTACTTCAAGGATAAGAGCTCAATTCTCGGGAAACTCAAAGAGCTTGAGCCCATAAGAAACAAGATAGCCCACAATAGACCCCTTTCTCCGAAAGAGTTTGAGAGATTAAAACTCTATCACGATGATATAATGAGATCAATCAAGGCAAAGGTGAAACCTGGAAAGCCAAAGGCATGAGGGATTTTTAAAAATCTTTAAAAACCTTAAGGCAATTGGAAGATATTTGATTTGTTTAAGTTTCAGTGTATAAGCTATGCCAAAGGTTAAATAACAAAACAAGATACTTCTATCATGAAAAAAACAAAGATAGTTTGCACCTTGGGTCCAGCATGTGATTATAGGAAAATTCTCGAAGAGATGATCCTTTCAGGAATGGATATTGCAAGATTCAACTTTTCTCATGAAAATCATAAAATTCACAAGAAGAGAATTGATTTAGTTAGAGAAATTTCTCAAGATTTAAAAAAACCTGTTGCCATTCTCCAAGATTTGGCTGGTCCGGAGATAAGGTTGGGGGAGGTTTCAAAGGGAACTTTCCTGAAGAAGGGCGATGAATTTTTCCTAACCACAAAAAAGATTTTGGGAAACTCTAAAACTGTAAATGTTGGCTATGAAAAGTTTCCCAATTACGTGTTTTCAGGAGATAGAATTTTGATAGATGATGGATACATAGAGCTCGAGGTTTTGGATGCTTTAAAAGATGAAGTTAGGACAAGGATTTTGGATGGAGGGGAGCTTAAGAGTAGAAAGAGTGTAAATGTTCCAAATAGGTTTTTTGAAATACCTGCCATAACAGAAAAGGATTTGGTAGATGTAGAATTTGGGATAAAAAACAACGTTGATTTCATCGCCCTTTCCTTCGTCACAAAATCAGAGGATATTTTAGATTTTAAAAAAATTTCAGAAGATATAGATATAATAGCAAAGATAGAGCATCCTGAGGCTGTGAAGAACATCGATTCTATAATCAAAGTTTCGGATGGAGTGATGGTGGCCAGAGGAGATTTGGGAGTGGAAGTTCCTCCAGAGGAAGTCCCCTTGATTCAAAAGATGATAATAAGAAAGTGCAATCTTTTGTTGACGCCGGTAATTACCGCAACACAAATGCTTGAATCTATGATTGAAAATCCCCGTCCAACGAGGGCTGAAGCCTCAGATGTTGCAAATGCAATTTTTGATGGAACAGATGCAGTGATGCTCTCAGGGGAAACTTCTGTTGGAAAATACCCAGTTGAAAGTGTGAGGTTTATCAAAAGAATTGCTAAAAGGGCTGAGAGCGTTGGAATTTCTCATGAGAAAAAGAAAATAGCATCCATAAGGGATGCAATTTCTGAGTCCACCTATGAAATATCTCAGAGTTTGAATGTAAAGATTATCCTAACTCCAACAAAGAGTGGAAACACCGCAAGGCTGATTTCTCAATACAGACCTAAGGTTCCAATCTTGGCTTTGTGTGTTGATGAAAAAACGCAGAGAAATCTTTTACTTTGGTGGGGAATTATTCCAAAACTCGTCAAAAGAACAGAGACAACAGATGAGATGTTAGAAATTGCAGTTTCTGAGGCAAAAAAATTTGGGTTAGAGAAGGGAGATTTGGCTGTCATAACAGCTGGCATTCCAATAGGTTCAAAGACAAACATGATAAAGGTTCAGAGGATTGGAGAAAAGGTATAGCTAAATTGAAGACTTTTCTCTCATCCTCTTAAGCCCTTCCTCAACCCCAAAAACCTCAACTCCTAGTTTTTTGAGTTTGCAAACACAAAGAGAGGAATCTCTGGGTCTTTTTGCAGTTTGCTTCAAATCTTTACTTTTAATTGGTTTGATGAGAGAGTCATCGAGCTCAAAGATCTTCGCAATCTTTCTTGCAAACTCAAATCTTGAGATTCTCTCAGAACCTGCAGTGTGAAAGATCCCTTTTTCATCGATGAGAGAAAAGATCATCTCTGCAAGATTTTCCTGCAGAGTTGGCGAGTTGTGTTGGTCTTGCACTATCTTTATCTCTCTTTCATTCGAGAGTTCAGTTATCACCCATTTTACGAAGTTCCAACCGTAATTTCCATAGAGCACCGAGGTTCTTAAAATGAGATAGTACTCAAGCTTTCTCACCCTATGTTCTGCTAAGAGTTTGGTTTTGCCATAATAGTTTATTGGGTTGGGTTTGTCAGATTCCTCATAACGTCCCTTCTCTCCATTGAAGATAAAATCAGTGGACAAAAAGATGAGTTTGACATCCTCCTGCAGGCAGGCATTGACTATATTCTCTGTTCCCAAGACGTTTATCCCAAATGCCTTTCTCCTCTCCAGCTCACACAAATCCACATTTGTAAAAGCTGCCGTGTGGATTACAACTTGAGGTTTTAAACTTTCAACCAAAGATTCAATCTTTCCACTGTTTTGAATATCAAGCCTTATCCCATCTTTTAGGGGATTCTCACAGAAGGTCTTAAAAATTTTATGCTCTTTTTGATATCTATGAGAGATTGCCCTTCCCAAAGCTCCACTCCCACCAGTTAAAAGAATCTTCAAGATAAAACCTCTCTTATCTTGTAGGGCTTCTCCTCGGTGTAGTAGATTCTTATTATTATTTCAGAGAGAAATCCCATGGTTATGAACTGAATTCCAAGCACCATCAAGAGGATTGCCAATAAGAGCAGGGGCCTATTCTGAATGCTCTGAGAGTAGAATAGCCTTAAGGTTGCAAGATAGAGCCCAATGATTCCCCCAAAAAAAACCTGCAACAAACCCAAAAAACCAAAGAAGTGAAGGGGCCTAGAGGAATAACTCATGAGAAACTTTATGTTTATAAGATCCAAAAAGCCTTTGAAAAGCCTTTTATAATCGTACTTGCTTTTCCCCCCTCCCCGCTCTCTGTGCCCTACCACCACCTCTGAAACAGAGTAACCCTTCCAACTCACTAGAGCTGGAATGTAGCGATGGGTTTCTCCAAAGAGCTTTAGATCTTTCAAAGCCTCTCTCCTATAGGCTTTGAGAGTACACCCAAAGTCGTGAATCTCAACACCTGTGAGCTTTCTTGCAAGAAAGTTGGAGATATGGGAGGGAACTCTCTTTTTGAGAAAAGAATCCTTTCTCTCCTTCCTCCAACCACTCACCACATCAAACTCCCCTATTCTCTTAAGAAGTTTTGGAATATCTCTTGGATCATTCTGTAAATCGGAATCCATGGTGACAATCACATCTCCTCTTGAAAACTCGATTCCAGCTTGGATTGCCGAGGTTTGCCCAAAGTTCTTTCGAAACCTTATCACCCTAACCCTTTCATCAATTTCGTGAAGTTTCTTTAAAATCTCAAAAGTGGAATCAGAAGAGCCGTCATCGACAAAGACGATTTCTGAATCAAAGTTTTCAAGTACCTCTTTCAGAGATTCGTACAAAACTTTTAGGTTTGCCTCTTCGTTGAGCACTGGAATTACTATGGAGAGCTTCATAACTCTTCTTTTTCTTTCTACTATAAAAGGTTTCTCTTAAATGAATCCAAAAGATTTATAAGCAACAATGTCTAAAGATATTGATAATCAATAGGTGATCAAATGTCTGGAGAGAAGAGAATCTCAAAGAGAAGATTGAAGTATCTCGTTCTGATAATCGCCTTGGGAGCTTTCCTTTCAAGTAGTTACTTTGCCTTTAAGCTTTGGGAAGAGAAGAGATGGGTTGAGATGCAAAAAATCGAGGTTCTAAAGGTTGTTCATAGTCACATCCAGGCTTTCAACGAGAGAGATGCTGAAAAGTACTACTCCTATATTTCAGAAAAGTCAAAGGAGAAGATAAAACTTCAGGATATTGAGGATATGCTCGAAAGAGCTGAACAAAATGGAGCCATAATCGAGTTTTCAGGAATCTCCGAATTTAAGATAGAGGAGATTTTGGGTGAAAAGATAGCTACAGTTGTTGGAGAAACAATTCTCAATTTAAACGGTGAAATCCGCACACAACCATTTTTCGGCAAGTTCAGGTTGGAGAAGGGAGAGTGGAAGTTCATAGATCCCTTCGCAGAGCCTGAGATGTACGTCCCATAGGGCTTTGAAGAGATTGGAGAATGTGCTCGGTTGAATGATTCCTCACACTAACAACCTACTTCATCAAGAAACTTTTGTTCTCAATGATTTTAGATTGGAATTATGCAACACACTGTTGTAAAGAAATGCTTTTTTAAAATGGATCATTTCTTTTTTGAATCAATTCCCTCCCTAACTTTCACACAGATCCCTCTCTCAAAACTCTCCACCTCAATTGGGGAGAGGAGTAACTTCCCACAAGCCACAAGTTCATCTCCTCTATAAACCACCAAAACCTCGTCTGAAGCTCTTAGGTTCTTGTCCATCCTCTTTACAAACTTGCAGAAAACATCTCTTCCCTCTCTCGCAAAGGGATAAGCTTTCTTGTCTATGAGGACTCTCAAGCCAGAAGTTAGAGAGTGGAGCTTTCTTGCTCCGTTTAAGGTGAGTACTAAGTGACCATCCTTAGGTCTTAAAGTGGCAAGTAAACCTCCTTCATCTAAGATGTATCTTATCTTTCCAGTGGCTCCCCTCTTTATCTCGACATCTGAAAACATTTTCTCTCCAATTCCATCTCCGAACTGGTAGTCTGCAATTCTTCTAACAGTCTCAACCTCATCCAGCACAAACTTTGAATAAATGTGAAAGGGATAGGTCTGGGAGAGCTCCTTTGGCACTAAACCAAAGAACTCGTGGTTGAAACACCTTTCAGGTTGAATGTTCAATCTTTTGAGTTTCTTCTTGACTCTGAAAAAAATTGGTCTAATCTTTGATTCTCTCCCAGTGTACTGGAAGGAGCTTCTCTTGGTGGAAGGTTCCAACTTTTCAAGAAAGGTTTTGTATTTTTTAAGGACACGATAGGCTTTCAAAAGCTCAGGATGACTCCTTATCCTAGACTCGACGAGTTCCCATAAAGAGCCCTCATGGATGGCTTGCTTTATTTTTAAAAGCTCTGAAAATGTAACGTATAGGTTGTGTAAAGTCAGAAACTTGATCTTTTCCTCCTCTCTTGCTTTTAGGACCTCCCCAACAGAGGACCCCTCACAAATTCTACAAGAACAGGGAAAGTATCTCATGTCCTCAAGTTTTTTTGTGCCGTGGGGAGTGAGGTACCTTTGGTCCCTGGCATAGAGAACATAGGCTGCAGAATCGAAGAGATCACAACCCAAAAGCACTGAGAATGAAAGAAGCATTGGATGTCCAGCACCAAAGAGGTGAATGGGACGAGAGAGGGGAAGGTTTTTTTTACACTCAAGAATTACCTCTGAAAGTTCTGAAAATCTGTACTTCATTAGGAGAGGCACCATCCCTCCAATGGGATGAATCTCAAAGTCGAGCCTTGCCATCTCCTTACAAGCTCTTCTCCTCAGATCTAGATACGTAGAACCCTGAATGGTTCCATTCATGCATCCTTTTCCTAGCTCTAGAGCCTCTTTCGCTCTCTCAAGAGTCACCTCCATGTCCAACTTTGTCTTATCATAGGATTCATCTGGAAGAGTTGGAAGATCAAGAAAGGTTAACACATCTGAGCCTATGCGGTTCTGGAACTCAACTATTTCTGCATTCTCTACCTCTAAATCTCCATAGTTCATGAGCTGAAATGATCCTGAATCTGTCACCACGATACCATCGAAGTCAAGAATTTGATGCACTCCTCTCTTCAACATTCTCTCTTTAAGTTTTTTCGATCGGTAGATGATGTAGGAGTTGGTGATGAGGATCTCTATTCCAAATCTTCTCATCATCTCCTTTGGAGAGACTATGATTCTTTTTGGATTTATCACAGGCATTAAAGTTGGGGTTTCAACAGACTTTCCTTTAATGGTGAGTTTTCCAATCCTTCCCAGTCCATCTTTTGCTTTGATCTCAAACATTAAATCACCTAAAGTGGGCTCTCACAGATTACACAGAACTTGGAATTTCTGCGATTCTCAACTCCACATTTTGGACAGAGCTTTATTCTCAATTGAGGTTTAACCTTTGGTTTTTTTCTTGCCATCATACGATACTTCACTTTCCCTATCTCAAGTTCAAGGTTCTTATACTCTTTTTGAGTGAGAGAGCCTTTTTTATAAGAATCCTCTAAGAATTTGTGAAATTGGTTGATTAGGATTTGAAGTTTTCCTCTCTCACTTTCCTCCTTATCCATTTCAAGATTTAGAAAATCTATCACCTTGCAAAAATCGGCATAGGTGTAGGGATTACTCATACCTTAATGAAATTGTTTTGAGGTTTATAAGATTTTCCTTCGCAATGCTCGGTTGAATAATTCCTCACACTAACAACCTACTTCATCCTAAGAAACTTTTGTTCTCAATGGTTTTAGATTGGAATTATGCAACATACTGTTGTGATGCAAAACCTTTTAAATCTTTTTTATAAGAGGTGTTATGATAGAAGTTGGAAAGTTCAAGGTTAAAGAAAACCTTTATTACTACAAGGAGCACGAATGGTTGAAGGTTGAAGATGATGTGGGAAGCGTGGGAATCTCAGACTTTGCCCAGTCTGAACTTGGAGACATCGTCTACATCGAACTTCCCAGAGTTGGGAAGAGATTTTCTCAGTTTCAAAAGATTTGTGAGATAGAGTCCGTGAAGGCAGTTTCTGACATCTTCACTCCAATATCTGGGGAGATTTTGGAGGTGAATTCTGAACTTGAGGATTCTCCAGAGCTCATGAACGATGATCCCTATGGTTCTTGGATTGCAAAGCTCAAGATTTCTGATACTTCAGAACTTGAGAATTTGATGAGTGCAACTGAGTATTCAGAGTTTATAGCAAAGGGTTGAAATGATCTCAAAGCTCAGAGTTGGAATTACAATTTTAGCTGGAATCTTATTTCTGTATCTCTTAAGATGGCAGCTTTCCATCTTTGAGATGAAACCTGAGTTGAAATTTTGGTTTTTAATCATAGATATTTTACTTTTTCTTGGCTTTTTCTTACCCTGGATTGCAACCTTTCTTGAGAGAAGATAACGAAAGCATCACTCAAGCAAAGAGGAAAAGGTATCCTCGTGCTTCTCCTCGTCCGAAAGGATCTCCTCCAACATTTTTACGGTTACTAAATCTCCCTCTTTCTCTGCTAATTTTATGGTTTTCTTGTAGAGCCCTATCGCTTCCCTCTCTGCCTCAAGATCATCTGAAAGCATCCCTTTCAAGTCTCCTCCAACCTTGATCTTTGAGGGCTTGGTGGTTGGAACTCCTCCAAGATAGCATATTCTTTCTGCAAACTTTTCGGCATGCTTCATCTCAGTGATTGCAATTTCTTTGAAGATATCTCTAACTGCCGGACTTTCGGGCCCCACAGCCATGACATGGTGCCACATGTACTGGGTTGAGACTGCAAGCTCACGAGAAACTCCCTTGTTGAGATACTCTATGAGTTCTTCTTTAGACATAACGTGCCTTCATCAAAACTTTTATAAATCTTTCCTCTCTATTCCTCTAAAGAGTAACTCACAAGCTCCAACTCTACCAGAACTCCATTTTTCGTCATTCCCTCTATCTTTACAGGCATTGGAACATTTGGAGCAAGGCAGAAGGTGAGGGTCTCCCTTCCAGATGAAAATCTGTAGACATAGCAGGTAAAGGTCCCTGCTGGAACTACAACCTCCTCCTCTCCCACTAACTTCAAAGTCTCTTGAGGCTCTAAAATCATTCTGAAGTAAACTTGAGTAGCGCTGCTCTCTTGGGATTCTCTGCAAGGTATCTCTGATTCTCTGGAGTTTTCGTATGCGCTGTAGATGGTTTTCATCGAAAGACAACGAAGTGTTTTCTTGTCTCTCCACTCCAAGATCTCCATAGTATACTCTTCAAGGGTAAATTTAAGATGTATCATCCAAGTACTTGCCCCCGAGAGGTTCTCAGAGGAAACCTTGCCATCGAGAAAGGTTACATTCTCGTCAACTGAAAACTTGTACCTGAAGTTATTTATATTTGAGAAGGTATAGAGCTCTTTTCCACTAATCTGATCCTTGAATCTTTCAGATTTTAAAGAATCTTTGGAAGAATGGATACACCCACTCAACATCACCATCATAACCAATGAAAGGATCAACTTTTTCATGACGTCATCTCATGGCCATCACTTTAAAAGCTTTGCGATTCGAGCAGAGGACATAGATTGCATTGGTAAAAAGGTTTGAGAGAGTCTATTTTGAAGATGGAGCAAAGCCCTTAGTTTTCTTCTCCAAATACATCCTAATAGCTGCCAAATTGTATGGAAAGAACCTATCTGGTTCTTTCTCAACGAGCTCTTTCAAATCTTCAAGGGTGATCCAGAATGGGTTTACACCATCATAGATTCCTTTTTCCGTGAGTTTTCCACGAGCCTTACATATGAGAAAGAACCCCATGTAGTTAGAGCCCTTGAAGTTTCCACCACAAAAAGGCGTAAAGGCAAGGCTTTCTTTACCCATACTCGATGCCTTGCAGGTTTCTGTTTCAATCTCTGTTATTTCCAATCCACACTCCTCCCTCACCTCTCTCTTCAAAGCTTCAAAGATGGTCTCTCCCTTCTCGATCCTTCCTCCAGGAAGTTCGAGCAATCCTGAATACTTCCTATCCTCTTTCTTTAGCCTCGTCTGAAGTAGAATCTCTCTCTTCCCATTCCTCTCACCCTCGATTATTCCAGCCACTGTAGCTTTAAGATAACTCATAAGGTGAATGAATTGAAAAACTTAAAAGGTTTGTCTTAAAATCAGTACAACTTGTCCAAGAGTTCCTGAATCTCTCTCAATATATCCATGTGGGTGGCGTATATCTCACACTCTTGAATGAACCTACAGAAACTCTCGCAGTAGTAGAGCATTCCGTTATCAAAGTTCTGTATCTCTCCTGAGGAGAGCTCGGTCTTTCTTCCTATGTAGTTTTCAAAGGCACTGTGAATCTCATAGTTCCAGTCATCTAGAAAGTACTTTCTCTTAACCTTAAAGTAATTCTCAAAGAATTTCTCGTTGTTTCTTTTGTACTCCTTTTGAACTTTGAAGTATCTGGTTTCATAGATGAGACAGTGAAGGTTTTCCCTCAGCCTCTTGAGCTCCAAGAGTCTTTCTCTAATTTCGAACTCTTCTTCATCGGTCATCTTAACTATGCATTCTCTACATTCTCTATCTTTATCTTGCATGGCGTTGGAAACTTCATCGAAGCCTTTCTCAAAGCTTCCCTAGCCTCTTTTACATTTTGTTCTGAAATCCACACGCTCATAAGTTTCTGTCCCTCTTTCACACGGGCAGCAGTTCCTATTGCCTTTCCAAATGACCTTCTCATACCATCTCCAAACCTATCTGCATGGTGCCCACTTGCGATGGGATTCATCCTCAAAACCTGGTGAGGATAAATTCTGATCTTTAGATGATAAGACTTTTTTCCTATCCTCTTTTCAAGATGCCTGTTGGAAATCACCCTTGCAGATTCGAGAGCGTTGTGTCTTATCTGGCACTCATTCTCTGCAATAAGAGAGACTTCCAAGGGAAAATTCTCAATTGGAGCTCCTATATCATAACTCACCACCTTTGATCCAGGAACTCCTCTCATGAACTCTCTTTTGGTGTATGAGAGCTTGTCTGTCTTTCTATCTATCCTTCCAGGTCTTAATCCTGCCATAACCATCACTAATTCTAAGAACCTTAAAGAACTTATAAAGGTTTCGGGGTTATTTCATAGGATAAGCTTTTTTTAAACTAATTTGTAGAATGTTAATCTAAAGAATATATCTAGTCCCCTTGTTTATTCTTTGTTGCTTTTCTGCCTCTGCTAATATTTGTTCGTCTCTTGCACCAGCCATGATTTCCCTCACAAACACAACATCAAATCCTTCTTTTTTTAGAAGTGACGATAATCTCTTACCAGTACTCTCGTCAACGTCTTTTAGAGTCAAATAGGGGTAATCCTCTAATTTTCCTCAACAGTCATGCCCATAGCCATTCTTTTCAGAATTGCATCCACAGGAATCTTTCTTAGACAATCAATTATTGAAGGGAACCGGCTTGAGAGAAGATTTATAAGTAAAAGATTTTCATCAGAACAGGTGATACCTTTGAAAGGTTTTTCCACAAAATGTGTTCATCAAAAAAGAATAGATACCTCCAAGGTAACCCCCCATGTCATCCCAATTTTTCAAACTGTGAATTTTGATTACAAAACTCAAGAGGAGGCAAGGTCAATTATTGCAGGGGAAAAAAAAGGTTATGTTTATACTCGATATGGTAATCCTACCATAGATTCCTTCAACTCTATAATATGTGAGCTTGAAAAAGGAGAAGCTGCCCTATCTTTTGCCTCTGGCATGGCTTCGATATCCTCTTCAATCCTTGCATTGGTTAAGGCGAAAGACCACATAGTTGCCTCAAAGATTCTCTATGGTGGAACCTATGAGTTTCTCACAAAACAGCTTTCAGATATGAAGATCTCTGTAACCTTTGTAGATTTCAAAAAGCTTGAAGATGTTGAGAATTCCATAGTGAAAAACACCAAAATCATCTACACAGAGCCACTTTCAAATCCAACTCTCAATATCTCTGATATTTCCTCTATTTCTGAAATAGCAAAGGACCACAATGTGATGCTCTTGGTAGACAACACCTTTACCCCCCCACCTATATTTCAGCCTCTAAAGTTTGGTGCGGATGTTTGCATTCACAGCGCCACCAAATATTTTTCTGGACACGGTGATGTGGTGGGAGGAGTTGTTGTGGGAAAGGTTGATTTCATAGAAAAGCTCTCAGAGGTAATGAAGTACTATGGAGGAATCATGTCCCCCTTCAACGCATGGCTTCTTTTAAGGGGAGTAAAAACCCTGGCGTTGAGAATGGAGAAACACTCAGAAAATGCTTTAAAGGTGGCAAGGTTTTTAGAAAACCACAAAAAGGTGAAAAAGGTGAACTATCCTGGACTTAAAAGCCATTCTCAACATGTCCTTGCAAAAAAGATGTTCTCAAACTTTGGGGGCATGCTCTCTTTTGAGGTTGAGGGAGGGTATGAAGGTGGATGCAGATTCATGGATGCCCTTGAACTCTGTAAAATCACTGTGAGCCTGGGGGAGGTGGAAACCCTCGTAATCCATCCAGCCTCTTCGTCCCATGCTCAGATGCCAAAGGTGAAAAGAAAAAAGATTGGGATAACAGATGGGCTTGTGCGTATCTCTTGTGGCATTGAGGATGTGGAGGATATCATAGAGGATTTGGAAAAAGCACTTGAAAAGGTTTGAAAATGGAGTATCCCGATAAACCTGGTGTTTATCTTTTTTTGAAGGAAAAAGAGGTCTTGTACGTGGGCAAAGCCCATTCCTTGAAAAAGAGGTTGAAAAGTTATTTTCAAAAACCATATGATCCAAAGGTTAGAGCCATCTTATCTCAGTACACAGATGTTGAACTTATAGTTTGTGAGAACGAGATCGAGGCTTTGATTCTTGAGAACAATTTGATAAAAAAGTACTCTCCAAAGTACAACATTCGTTTAAAGGACGATAAGAGGTATCCCTATGTAAGAATAACGTATGAAGTTTTTCCAAGGATCTCTCTCACCAGAAGGCTTTCAAAGGGAAGGTACTTTGGTCCATTTGGGGATGTTGGAGCCTGTAGAAAAACCTTGAAGTTTCTAAGAAAGCTCTTTCCATATAGGACTTGTAGGAAATTTCCAAAAAAGGAGTGCTTATACTATCATTTGGGGCAGTGCCCTGCCCCCTGTGTACTTTCGATTTCAAGAGAAGATTATCTTAAAAACATAGAAAACATCATCTTATTTCTTGAGGGAAAGCACAAGAAATTGCTCAAAAATCTCAAAAAGAAGATGTTTCAACACTCTGAAAGGCTGGAGTTTGAAAAGGCTTTAGAGTTGAAAAAAAAGATAGAGATGATTGAGAGAATGGCTCTTGAACAGAAAGCCTTTTCTCTTGAGAAGAGGGAGTGGGATGTTTTGGGCATTGTGGGAGAAGAGAGGGTGTGTGTCCAGATACTTCACATAAGGGGTGGAAAGTTGGTTGAGGGAGAAAATTTTTTACTTGAAAGAGAAGAGAATCTCCAAGATCAGGTGGTGAAGAGATACTACTCAGAGCACTATGTTCCAAGAGAGATAATAATCTCTAAAGATTTAAGAGACAAAGCCATCCCATCATGGCTCCAAAAAAGGAGAAAATCCAAGGTTGTTCTAACCATTCCAAAGAGAGGCAAAAAGAAAAAGCTTTTGAAAATGGCTGAGGAGAATGCAAGTTTAAGATTGAGGTTTAAGTTGAAAGAGGAAGGAGTTTTAGAGGAGTTGAAAGAAGTTTTAGGACTTAAAGTAGTTCCGAAAAAGATAGAAGCTTTCGATGTCTCAAACCTCTTTGGAGAGGATGCCACCGCTTCCTCTATTTTTTTTGAAAACGGATTACCTTTGAAGAAGAACTACAGGCACTATAAACTTAAGGTGAAAAAGATAGATGACTATGAGATGATGAGGGAAGTTGTTTTGAGAAGGTATAGAGATAAGAAGAATCTTCCAGATTTGATTTTAATAGATGGAGGGAAGGGACAATTGAGTTCTGTATCAAAGGTTCTTTCAGAGCTTGAGCTCGAGATTCCATCAATTGGGCTTGCAAAGAGGTTGGAGGAAATACATTTTCCTTACAAAAAAACTCCCTTGATTTTGAAGAGGGAATCTGAGGTTTTAAAACTTCTTCAAAATCTGAGAGATGAGGCTCACAGGTTTGCTCTCTCGTATCACAGAAAACTCAGGTCAAAGAGGCTCAAAAAATCCCTTCTCGATGAGGTTGAAGGGGTTGGGAAAGTGAGAAAGCGTAAATTGTTGAGGCACTTTCACTCTCTCGAGAACCTTGAAAAGGCATCCTTAGAGGAGATTTACAAGGTTGTTCAAAATTTAAAGGTTGCAAAGAAGATAAAGACAAAGATTTTGAGAGATTAATATGAAAACCTCTTCTCAGTCTCACCAAAAACCTCATCTATGATGTTCAAGGCAATCTCAGCCTCTTCTCTCTCGATTATCAAAGGTGGGGCAAGCCTTACTGCAGAGTAACCTGCAGAGAGCATCACGAGGCCCTTCTCCAAAGCTCGGTTTACAAAGAACGAAGCCTCTTTTTTGGCATACTCTTTAGTCTTTAAGTCTTTCACAAGCTCCATTCCTATCATGAGACCCTTGCCTCTCACATCTCCTATAAGGGCATGATTCTCCTGCATCTCATGTAGTCTTTTCAAGATATATTTTCCAACCTTCTTAGAGTTTCTAACAAGATTCTCTTTTTCGATGACCTTGATGGTCTCTAAAGCTGCAGCAGATGCAACGGGATTTCCTCCAAAGGTGTTTCCATGAGCTCCCACTTTCCATTCCATCAACTCTTTGCGTGCAACACATGCGCCTATTGGGATTCCTGAAGCCAGGGACTTTGCTAATGTCGTGGCATCTGGCACAGCGTCAAAGTGCTCTATTGCAAACATCTTTCCGCTCCTTCCAAAGCCTGATTGGATTTCATCAACCACCAAAAGAATCCCATACTCTAAAGCTATTCCGAAAACCTCTCTTACAAACTCAGGCTTTGGAACTATGTATCCTCCCTCTCCTTGTATTGGCTCTAAAAAGATCGCTGCCACTTCTTCAGGAGGAAGAAAGGTTTTGAAGGCATTTCTCAGGTACTCAACACACTCAAGAGAGCAATCCTCAGGATTTTGTTTGAATAGGCATCTGTAACAGTAGGCATAGGGCATGTGGGAGACTTCAGATAGCATTGGAGAAAAGTATCTTCTGTGAACAGCTTTGGAGCCTGTGAGGGAGAGAGAACCCATACTTCTTCCGTGAAATGCTCCAATAAAGGATATGAATCTAGGTCTTTTTGAGTGGTAACGAGCAGCCTTTAGGGCACACTCCACACTCTCTGTTCCAGAGTTGGTTAGAAAGACCTTCTTCTCATAATCCCCAGGTGTTATCTCTGAAAGTTTCTTTGCAAGCTCCACCTGAAGTGGATTGTAGAAGTCTGAGGAGATGTGAATGAGCTTTTCTGACTGGTTTTTTATGGCTTCAACAATTTTTGGATGGCAGTGTCCAACGTTACAAACGCTGATTCCTGCAGTCAAATCCATATACTTGTTCCCATCGATGTCCCAAACATGTATTCCCTCACCCTTAACTGCAACGAAGGGAGAGTCTTTCTTCAAAGAATCTGACATTACATTCTTATCCTGCAAAACTATTTTTTTCGCTTTCTCTCCAGGAGGTTTCACCTTGATCTCTATCATTTAAGCCACCATTAAAATGTCAGTTTTTTTATTTATAAATCTTTCGATAACTTTATATATCATGAAAATTTATATAATTTTGTCAAGAAATTTTTAGAATTTAGTTGAGAAACCCAAATTTGAATTTCTCTATTGAAGATCAAAGGTGATTTTGTGGATAAACTCGATATAGGGATTTTGAAAGAGCTACAGGAAAACTCAAGGATTGCTTTCAGAGACTTGGGAGGGAAATTTGGAGTCTCTGCCCAGACAATATCAGATAGAGTCTCAAAGCTAAAAGATAGAGGAATCATAGAGAAATTTACACTCAAGCTGAACTTCGAAAAGATGGGATACCCAATTAACTTTTTGGTGGAGTTGGATGTTGAACTAAAAAGAATGAGGGAAATCCAAGAAGGGCTCTTCGAGCTTTCAGAGCTTCACTTGATCTACGTGGTGACTGGAATACATGATATAATAGCCTTGGGAATTGCAAGAGACATAGAACATCTACATGAGATAATAGAAGAGAAGATCTCAAAAATCCCTGGGGTGAAGGCCACCACAACATCCATCTCTCTAAAGACTGTAAAAGAAACTGAAAAAAAGGTAAAATAAAATGGCAAGTTTATTTCTCGATTTTGGCCTTGCCATTTTTTCTTTTGATGGCGTAAGCGACTCCCACCGAGGTGAGTGCCAATGCCACAAGTCCGAGTTTTGCTTTTCTTTTCATCTCAAAACCTCCTTTTCTCTCCACTTAAATCCAGTATACTTTAATGATATAAAAGATTTATCCAGTAAAATATGCCCTTGAAATGAAAATTTCTTTAAAGGTTTGAGCTTTATCTGAAAAGAGATTTTTTACCTTCGAGGTCAAAATACACAAAGCTTTTAAGCTTTTCCTGAGTTAGAATTTCATGGATGTAAGAGCCACCTACAAGAAAACAGAAAGACTGATTCAAACCCTCTTTTCCTCTAAGGTTAGAACGATGATTCTCCTATCCTTGCTACAAAAACCCATGACATTGGGGGAGCTTGAGGAAAACTTGAAGTACAAGACAGGTACGTTGTACCACAGAATCAAAGAACTCAAGAGTGAGGGACAGCTAGTAAAGAAGGAAGGTTTCTACAGACTCACAAAGTTGGGGGAGAAGAACACTGTAAATTTAAAAAAAATCATAGAGTACCTTTACGTGGTTGAAAAGTACAGAAATTTTTTCTCAAAGAGAGGGATAGATTTCATTCCCTCAGTGCTCTTCTCAAAAATAGGAGAACTTGAAACATCTTCTCTCTACCGAGAGGAAGTGGACCCTGCAAGACCCATTCTCTTCATCTCTGAGATCTTCAAAAGTTCGAGGGAAAATATCTTTGGAATCACCAACGTGGGCACCAGCAAGTGGGCAGAGCTCTTTGAGAGAAAACTGGATGAAGGGGTGAAAATTTCAATAATAGTCTCAGAGGACGTTTTTAAAAAGATCAAGGAGAAATCAAAGCTCCTTCAAAAGAAAATGGAGATAAAGAGAATGAAGAATCCCAATTTTATGCTCATTTTGACTGAGAATGACTTTCTTTTTGCTCTCTCCAAAGGAGGAGTCTTGGACCTAACCAACATGATCCACTCGCAAGATGAGAGAGCTTTGAGTTGGGGAAGAATGCTCTTCGAGCACTTCTGGAAGAATTAATTGTTGATTAAAAACGTATCTTAATGGCACCTCCATCGAAAACTATTTATACTATAGGTTAGCACTAACTCTAGGAGGCGTTTTCGTGGGCAAGCCTAAAGAAAAGAGAGATGAAAGTAGGTTTGAAAAACCAAAAAAGAAAAAGAAATTAAAGAATCATCCCCCCATATTTTTATGGTGATTCGAGAAAATGAGTTTAGTACTCATAAACTCCTTTTCCAACCTTTCTCCCAAGCCTTCCAGCTCTCACGTACTTTTTTAAAAGGGGGCAAGGTCGAAACTTTGGATCCCCAGTTTCTCTGTGCAAAACCTCCATGACGTAGAGCCCAACATCGAGCCCTGTAAAATCTGCAAGCTCCAAAGGTCCCATAGGCATGTTGGTGCCAAGTTTCATGGCTTTATCTATGTCTTTCGCAGAGGCCACACCCTCCATCAGGAGATAGAAGGCTTCGTTTATCATGGGGACGAGCATTCTATTTACAACAAAACCCGGGGACTCTTTTACTTCAATAGGGACTTTTAAAAGCTTTTCTGAGAGTTTCTTTGTAAGTTCAAAGGTCTCTTGAGAAGTTTCAGAACCTCTTATCAACTCTACGAGTTTCATCACTGGGGCTGGGTTGAAGAAGTGCATTCCAATTACTCTTTTAGGTCTCTTGGTGGAGGCTGCAATCTCTGTTATACTCAAAGAAGAGGTATTTGAAGCTAAAATAACATCTTTTTTTGAGGTTTCATCGAGCTCAGAGAAAATCTCTTTCTTCAAATCCATTTCCTCTATCACAGCTTCGATAACGAAATCTGCATTTTCTGATGCTTTTTTGAGATCTAAAGTTCCGTGAATCCTTGATAAGATATCCTCCACTTCATCCTTTCTCATCTTTCCCTTTTTAACTCGAGCTTCTAAGGGTCCTCTTATCCTTTTGAAACCTGAGTCTATGAACTTCTGGTCTATATCTCTCATCCAAACCTCAAAACCTGCCTGAGAGCAGGTTTGGGCAATCCCTGCCCCCATGACACCTGCACCCACTACACAGATTCTTTTTATATCCTCTAGTTTCATTCAAACACCAAGTGATGTTTGAAGCTTCGAATAAAAAGGTTTCGAAAGGTTTTTTAGTACAAGTTGCTTGGGGTTCTTATGAAGTACCTTCCTAATGAAGTTTTAAGAAGAGAGATGCTCAGTGAGATTGGGATTTCAGATTTATTTTCAGACCTTCCTCAAAATTTGAGGATTGAGCTTGAACTTCCATCCCCTCTCTCTGAGATTGAGGTTAGAAGAGAGCTTGAAAGGATTTTGAAGAAAAACAAAAAAATCTTGAGTTTTTTGGGTGCAGGCTGTTACAATCACTACATTCCCTCCGTTGTAAAAGAATTGGTGAGGAGAAGCGAGTTCTACACCTCATACACCCCATACCAGCCTGAGCTCTCCCAGGGAATGCTTCAAGCCCTCTTTGAGTACCAGTCTTTGATGGCAGAGCTTTTGGAGATGGACATTGTCAACTCCTCAATGTACGACTGGTCCACTTCACTTTCAGAAGCAGCCCTCATGTGTCTTCGAGTCACCAGTAGGAGAGAATTTTTGATTCCAAAAATCATCTCCCATGAGAGAAGAGGATGCCTTAAAACCTACACCGCCTCTAAGTTGAAGATTTTAGAGGTGGAACACGATGAGAGGGGGCAGTTGAGTTTGGAGGATTTGAAATCAAAGCTCTCCCAAAAAACCTGTGGAGTTTACCTTGAATATCCATACTTTTATGGATTTTTTGAGGAAAAACTCAAAGAAATTTCAGAGATGGTGCACGAAAATGGTTCACTTTTCCTTGTGGGTGTGGATCCAATGAGCCTTGGAATCCTAAAGCCTCCTGAGGCAGACATAGTTGTGGGAGAGGCGCAGGGTCTTGGAAATTCGATGAACTTTGGAGGACCACTTCTCGGAATCTTTGCCATAAGAGATTCGAGATTGGTGAGAAAGATGCCTGGGAGGTTGATTGGAATGACTCAAGATTTAGAGGGTGAGAGAGGGTACATCATGACCCTCCAGACCAGAGAACAGCACATAAGACGTGGAAGAGCGACCTCAAACATCTGCACCAACGAGGCTTTATGTGCCCTTTCCTCTGCCATCTATCTCTCCCTTATGGGAAGGCAGGGTTTAAAAGAGATGGCAGAGCTCTGCATGAGAAATGCCAACTACACGATGGAAAGGATCAAAGATATAGAGGGTTTCACCTCCCCCCTCTACGATTCCATACATTTCAAGGAGTTCACCGTGGCTCACGACAAAATGAGAAGGATAGATGCAAGGCTGCTCTCTCACAAAATACAAGGTGGATTTCTCCTAGATGAAAAAACCGCCCTCTACTGTGTAACCGAGATGCACTCAAGAGAGGATGTTGAAAGGTTGTTAAAAGCACTTAGAGAGGTGAGTCTTTGAAGCTTTCTGAAGAATTGAAAACCCCTTTGATCTTCGAGCTCTCAAAGAAAGGGAGAAATGCCTACTCTCTCCCAAAACCTTTTGGAGAAAAGGTTGAAATTCCTGATTTCATGAAGAGAAGAAATTTGAATTTGCCAGAGGTTTCAGAGCCAGAGGTTATAAGACACTTCATCCATCTTTCTCGAAGAAACTTCGGAGTTGATAGCGGTTTTTATCCCCTAGGATCCTGTACCATGAAGTACAATCCCAAACTCTCTGAAGAAATAGCCTTCTTAAAGGAGATTACAGAGATTCATCCATATCAAGATGAAAATACTGTACAGGGCTCCTTGGAGTTGATGTACAAACTTTCTGAATTTCTAAAAAAGCTCTCTGGAATGGATGCAATAACCCTTCAGCCTGCAGCAGGTGCTCATGGAGAGTTGTGTGGATGCTTGATAATGAAGGCATACCACAAAGACAGAGGAGAGGAGAGGGACGAAGTCATAGTTCCAGACTCTGCCCATGGAACGAATCCTGCCTCTGCATCTATGGTAGGCTTTAAGGTGATAGAGATTCCTTCAAATGAGAATGGGATGGTGGATTTAGAGGCTTTGAAAGCAGCTCTCTCTGAAAAGACTGCAGGCCTTTTGCTCACCAACCCCAACACTCTTGGGCTCTTTGAGGAAGATATTCTTGAGATCTCTAATTTGGTACACAAAGCTGGAGGACTTTTGTACTACGATGGTGCAAACTTGAATGCGATAATGGGAATTTGTCGTCCCGAGGATATGGGCTTTGACCTTCTTCACTTCAATCTGCACAAGAGTTTCTCAACACCCCATGGAGGTGGGGGTCCAGGGGCAGGACCTGTGGGAGTTAAAAAATTCCTGAGAGAGTTTTTACCTGTTCCAATAGTTGAAAGGAAGGATAAAAAGTACTATCTTGAATACGATTTGAGGAAAAGCATAGGAAAATTAAAAGGTTTTTATGGAAACTTTCAGGTTCTCGTAAAGGCTTATGCCTACATCCTCTCCATGGGATCAGAGCTTCAAAAAGCCTCAGAGCTTGCAGTTTTAAATGCAAACTATCTCTATCACAAGTTAAAAGAATATTATGAGATTCCCTTCAAACCTCTAAAAAAACATGAATTCGTCTTAAGCTGTGAGAGGATAAGAAGAGAAACTGGAGTCAGAGCTCTGGATATTGCCAAGAGATTGCTTGATTACGAGATATATGCCCCAACGATTTACTTTCCCTTGATCGTGAAGGAAGCCATGATGATAGAGCCAACGGAGACAGAATCGAGAGAAACCCTTCAAAGGTTTGCAGACGTCATGATTCATATTCACAAAGAATGCTATGAAAATCCTGACGTTGTAAAATCAGCTCCCCACAAAACTCCCATAAAGAGGCTTGATGATGTGAGGGCTGCAAGAGAACCCATCCTATCTTGGAGGATGTACAGAAAATCCAAAACCCTTAAATAAACCTCAACGAAAAAGAACTATGAGAGAAGGGCTTGCAAGATCTGAAGTTTTACATGGATTTGAGATTCCATCCCTTTATCAATCAGATGAGAAGGCAAACCCACTCTTTGAGCTTGATGAGGGGAAGATTGTGAGAGTCCCAAATTTTCTCTCACTCCTAAGAAAACCTCAAAACCTTGTCAAAAGCCTTGTAAATCTGAGATTGAAAATTGGATGGGATAGATTGCTTTGTGCACCTGTCCTTCCGCACCAAGTTCCCCCTCTCTTTTATCTCGGTGTTGATCTCTTTGAAACCTCTTTTGCAGAACTGTGTGAAACCATGAACCTCAAAACAACCTACAGAGGAATCTTTGAAGGAGTAGAGGATAACATCTTTAATTTGAAAGAAGTTGTGGAGGAGTGTAAGCTCACCTTGAAGAGGGGGGAATTCAGAGAGATGGTGGAAACCTATTCAAGCATCTCTCCAGAAAACATGCTTATCCTGAAAACCATAGACAGAGAATTCTCAAAGCTCTTTCAGAGATACTCCCCAGTTTCAAGACCAAGGTGTC
>JBHIDS010000006.1:0-23113 GCA_046760205.1 Candidatus Methanofastidiosia archaeon | reverse complement strand
CAAGATCCAAACCCACTAGTTCCTGAAAAAGAAGAAGCTGAAGAGGAAGAAGACAGCGACGGAGATGGCTGGACAGATGAGGATGAGAGAAGAATTGGAACAGATCCAAACAAAAAGGACACAGATGGAGATGGAATCTGGGACCCACAAGATCCAAACCCACTAGTTCCTGAAAAAGAAGAAGCTGAAGAGGAAGAAGACATCTTTCAAAAGTATGGACTCTACATCGCCTTGGGCTTTGGAGGACTTATTCTTCTGATTTTGCTCTTGATGCTCTTGATGAGAGGAAGAAGAGAACTTCCTGTTAGAGAGGCACCGCCTCCAACCAGAAGAAAGAGACCACCAAGGATAGTGAGATAGAGAATATAAAAGGTGATCCTTCCCTTTTTCAAGAAAGGTCAAGTGTTTCCTCCACTCTCAGATAAAAGGTTGCACTCAAAATTCTGAGCAAGAATATGATAAAAAGCATCACTCGTAGGGTTTTTTCAAGACCAATTGCACCAGAAAGGTTTTGCGCGATAACTCCTGAGATAAGAGATGATATAAAAGAGGCTACCCCAATTGTGAGGTTTGAGAATCCGGTGTAGGAAGCTTTTTTGGTTTCAGGTGCACAATCCAACACATAGGTATTGGCAGCTATGAAACCTGCCCCATTACTCAATCCCCCAAACAAGCTTCCAAGAAGAAGATAATACCAGTTTTGTGCGATTGCGTAGAAGAAAGCCACCAAGGACATGGGGAGAAAGAAGATGAAGAGAGATTTTCTCCTCCCTATCACATCTGAGAGCATCCCCCCATACTTCTGACCAATAAAAGAAGTTACCATAAAGCTTGCCCAGATGAGAGATATTTGGAACTTGGTGGCATTTACAACTTTTACAGTAACATAGGGAAAGAGAGGCCATGCCAGTGCCATAGTACCAAGAAAGATGCTGTTAATCACTATAAACTTTCGAAATCTCAAATCTTTGAAGACGATAGAAGAGAGTAGCTTTTTTCTCTGAAGCATCTTTGATAACTGGAGCTTTGATTTTGTACGAACTTATCGCTGCTAGAAGATAGAAGAGGGCAGAGATTGCAAATATAAAGTAATACTGTCTCAAGGAACCAGAGATTTTCTCAGATACAAATCCAATCAAAATCAATCCAACTATTGAGAACAAAGTCTCTATGGAGGTGATAAAACCTATGAATCTTCCTCTGAACTCCCTCTTGGTGAAGTCCCCCAGAAGTCCATTCCAGGATGGTATGACCATGGATCCTATCAAAGCCTGTATTCCAACCACCAATATCAGAATGAGGGGTGAGTGAATGAGGATGAAGAGGAGAGTGGTTAGAGCTGAGGAAAAAAAGCCGAAAAGGAGAAACTTTTTTCTTCCATATCTATCTGAAAGAGTTCCCCAGAAAAGTTGGAGCACATTTGATCCTAGATTTCTCACACTCACCAAAATTGATTGAATAACTGGAGTGGCTCCAAGAGCCACGAAGTAGAGACTGGCATAGGTCATTGTAAGACTCATGCCAAAGGAGTTTCCTATGCTTGTGAGATATATCAAAAATCTGTTGCCCTTTGTAAACATGAGGAGATGAAGATTTTGTCCTTAAAAGTTTTTTGTTGCTTTTCTTTGAGGATAAACTATATATGAGAGTAAAGCTTATAAAGGAATAAAATCTATTTCATGTGAGGTGCATTCATGTTTGAATGGAGTGAGTTTAGGCCTGGTGCTGATGGACTGAAAAAAGTGTTTGGGCCCTTAGAGGCAGACATAATGGACATAATGTGGGAGAAGAAAAAAGGCACTGCCAGAGAGGTCTACGATGATCTCTTGAAGAAAGAAAAGGAAGTGAGAAGGTCCACAATAAGCATAATGATGAACAGACTGTGCGATCGAGGACTTCTCGACAAAAACATCGACAAAGGTAGGGGGGGACTGAGATATATCTACACCATCAAGATAGGCAAGCAGAAATTTGAGTCAAGGATTGTGGAGGAGGTTATCTCAGGACTCTTTGACACATTTGGATCTGCAACCTCAGCTTACATCTACTCTTATATTAACAAGACTAAGAAATGAGAAAGTGAAAAGGTTTAAATACTTGCTCTCTCACTGAAGGCATGAGAATAGGAATAATGGCAAGAACAGACAAGAGAGAGGCAATAGAGGTTTCTAAAAAGGTAATTCAAACTCTAACAGACCACATCCTATTCTTGGATGATGAGCTTTTAAAGTACCTCAAGGGAGAGAAAATTAAGAATGTGGATTGTCTCATCGTTATAGGGGGAGACGGAATGATTCTTCGTGCAATGAGAAAGTATGGAAAACCTACAATAGGGGTGAGGATTGCAAAGCATGGATTTCTCTGTGAACTCTCACCGAATGAGATTCCAAAGCTCAAAAAAATTCTCTCAGATCACACTGTAGAAAAAAGGACAAAGCTTTCGGTTGAAAACTTTGGAGAGGCTTTGAACGAAATGGTGGTGAGGTCCAAGTCTCCCACAAAGGTTGCATCTTTAGTGGTGGAGTATGGAGACAAAAAGGAGGAGATAGTTGGGGATGGAGTGATAGTATCAACCCCCACTGGTTCGACAGCCTACTCCTATGCAGCAGGAGGTCCAGTAGTGGATAAGGATTCAAAGGTTTTTCTCATCACACCTTTATGTTCCTTTCTAAGAAGAAATCCTGTGAGAGTGGTGCCAGATCACCTAAGGATAAAAATAACTCTAAGGGACAAAATATGTTCCCTCGCCATGGATGGTGAGTACATCAAGGATGTGGTTGCAGGGGACTCTATTCTCGTTTTGAAATCTGAAAATCATGCTGAATTCTGGAGAAAGAAGAGATGAAATACATTTTGGATACCTCAGCTATAATCGATGGTTTCATTCCTGAAAACTCTTTCACCACTGAAAAGGTTCTGTTGGAGGTGAGAGACTCAGAGTCTGAATTTCATCTCCTCTCCTCAATCTCATCTGGAAAGCTCAAAGTCTTCCAGACGAGAGAGGAGCATTTAAGAAGGGTGGAGAGAGCTTTAAAAGAGAGTGGGGATAACCTTTCTGAGACAGACAAAGATGTGGTTGCCCTTGCTCTTCAACTCTCCGGAGTAGTGGTCTCCTCTGACTATGGGATACAGAATACGTGCTCTATTCTGGGAATTGAGTATTTGAGTATCTCTCAGGAGGGGATTAAGGTTACAAAGAGATGGAGGTATCTTTGTAGAGGTTGTGGCAGAGAGTATCCAAGATTTGAGAAAAGGTGCAAGGATTGTGGATGTGAGGTTAAAAAGGTTGAGGTTGAAGGTTCTTCTTAGGAAGAGTGAAGTGAAAAGAACTCCCAAGACCTAAGGTGCTCTCACACCATATTCGTCCCCCATGTTTTTCAACTATTCCCTTTGCGATGTGAAGTCCAAGCCCCATTCTGCCATCCACCCTGCGTTTTTTACCCTGCACTATGTAGAACTCTTCAAATACCCTCTCAAGATCTTCCTCCGGAATACCATGACCCTCATCATGGACATCGAACTGAAGGTAATCCTGTCTATCATAAATGTTGATAAAGATTGTGCTTTTTTCAGGAGAGTACCTTATGGCATTGTGCAATAGATTTTCTATCACCTGCCATACTCCCCCCTCGTCAATCTCAACTTTTGGAATCAGCTGAAATACCTCGAACTTTATTCTCTGTCCCTTCTCACTCCACAGAGGTCTCAATTCCTCAATCACATCTTTTGTGATTCTCTCTAAAGATACTTTCTTCTTCTCCAACAAAAGCTTATCCCTTTTAATCTCCGAGGAGATGAGAATTTGGTCTATTATCTCTTTCAATCTCTCTGAGTTTGCCCTCATTATCTTTATTTTCTCAGAAATATCTTTAGAAAGTTCTCCGCAGGCACCTCTTTGAAGCATCTCGATGTAGAGCATCAGCGTTGTGAGAGGGTTTCTCAACTCACGGGAAACCACGTCGATGAATTCAGACTTCATTCTGTCAAGCTCCTTCAACTTCTCATAGGATTTCTGAAGCCTCTCATACGTCTTTGCATTCTGGATTGAGATGCTGGCCTGAGCTGCAAACAAATTCAAAAGTTCAAGATCCTCTTTTCTAAAAACCCTTTTATCCACATCATCAATTATGTTCAAAACTCCAACAATTCTCTCTCCCTCTTTGAGAGGAACTCCAATAACTGCTGTAAAGGTTTTTTCGAACTTTGGTGATCTTCCCTCCCAGTACCTATAGTCCTTCACCATCATAGGTTCTCCTGTTGCTGCAATCTTTCCAGAAAGACCTTCCCCAAGCTTTAGAGTAGTTCCAGTATAGTCCTTTCCAAGATTGTAACTCACCACCAGCTCAAGCTGTTTTCTAGATTCATCGTAGAGGTAAACTCCTCCTCCCTTGGCAGAAAGAAGCTCTGATGCCTTTACAACTATGGATTTGAGACACTCTCTCATCTCGATCTGAGAGGAGATTTTGAGAGAGATTTCGTGCAGAGCCTTGAGTTCATTCAATCTGAGATGAGTTTCGTCAAGGAGCTTTGCATTTTCAATAGCAATGGCTGCTTGAGCTGCCAATGTTCCCAAGAGTTTTCCATCTTCTTCAGTAAAGGCATTCATTTTTTTACTCTCAGCATTCAAAACTCCTATCACTTTCCCTTTCACCTTCAACGGAACACACAACTCTGAGAGAGTTCCCTCAGTACCTTCAACATACCTTTCGTCCTTCCTTACATCTCCTATGTTTAGAGACTCCCCTTCATTTGCAACGTGAACTGTGATTCCCTTACCATTTAGAGGAGACTCCTTAATCTTGAGATGTTTTTCTGAGCTTTTATAGGATATGGCACGCAAGGTCTTTCTCTCATGGTCTATGAGAGCAATCCCACAGATGTCAAAGTTTAAAATCTCTTTAACTGCATCCAAAACCCTTTGAGAGATTTCCTCCACACTCGTTGCAAGGATCATCTCTCTCGATAGCTCATAGATTGCCTGCATCTTCTTCTCCATTCTCTTTCTCTCAGTAACATCTTTTGCAAACCCCAAAATTCCACAAATTCTTTCATTCTCAAACAAAGGTTCTGCGCTCACCAAAACCCAAGCCCTCCCCTCATCTTTTCTCAAAATCTCAGTCTCAAAATTTTCAACTTTCTCTCCCTTCAAAATCCTTCCAACGATTTTTTTTGCCTGCATCTTCTTGTATCTTGGCAAGATTTCTTCAAACTCTTTTGAAAGAAGTTCCTCCTTCTTATAACCTAAAACCTCATCTCTTGAAAGAAAGCTAAACCTTCCCCTTGAATCCAGTCTGAACATGAGATCTGTGGTGGTTCTTTTTAGGTTTTTCAAAAAAAGACTCAACTCTTCCATTCTCCTTCTTTCCTTTAAAAGCTCTCTTTCAAGCCTTTCAACCTTCGAAACTAACTCCTCTTGGCTCAAGCCTTTCAACCTTTCCATTTTTCTCACTTTTATCTCAAATTTTAATTTATTTTCATCATATAAATACCTTTTCATTTATTTTTAAAACTTTTTGGGAGTCTCATGAAAAATATACTTCCCTGAGGTTCGTTGTCCTTCACCCAGATTCTTCCTTTGTGAAGCCTAACTATCTCTCTTGCAATGGTCAACCCCATTCCACTTCCAAATTTCCCACTTACTTCTCTCCTCTCAAACTTTTCAAATATCTTCTCTTTGTACTCATTTGGAACTCCAATCCCTTGATCTTTAACTCCAACTGTAAAGTAATCTCCCTCATCCTTAATCTCTATTTCAATTCTCGAATTTTCATCTGAAAACTTTATGGCGTTGTCCAAGAGGTTGATGAAGAGGTTTGAAAGGGTTGGGTTTGCGAGGATGTTGTGGTTTCCACTGAAATTGTAAAGTATTTCTATCTTCTTTTCTCTCGCTTTCTCAGAGGTGTACTCCAAACTCTCCAAAATTATCTCTTTGAGGTTCATCCTCTCAAAGTTCTCCTGAGGCATCTCTCTCAATTTTGAGTAAAATCTTGCATCCCCAATGATATTTTCAATCTTTTTTGCACTCTTTTTTATCTTTTTTAGATGCTTTTTTGTGGCACCATCTGATTTCATCATTGCCATTTCAGAGTATCCCTCAATCACCTGCAGTGGAGATCTTAGATCATGAGACATTATCGAGATGAAAAGCTCCTTGAGCTTGTTGGCTCTCTCAAGCTCCAGTTCCTTCCTTTTGATTTTCGTAATGTCTCTCGCCACAATTAGATTTCCAATGGTCTCATCTTTGTCTTTGATTGGTGAAATAGAAATGTCAAGGTATCTTAACTGAGGCTTTAGGAGCTTTAACTCTATCTCTAAAGCTTGATTTGGATCTTTTTGAATCTTTTCTATCAATTTTTGCACTTCTTTAAAATTCTCCAAGTTTTCGATTATGGGCTTGAAAACATCTAAAAAGTAACTTCCCTTAATTTGTTGATTTGCAATCTCTCTTTTTGCAGCTGGATTCATGTCAACGATTTTGCCATCAAGATCAACGACTATCATGCCATCTCTCATGTTGTCCACCACCTCTCTCAAGGCAATTGGAAGAATATCGAAGAGCCTGTACTTCAAAATCCCGTATCCAAAGATGACCACCGCCATCCCCATGAGGGGGGGAGTTAAATCCAACGGGGGTTCTCTTCCAAGAAAAACCTCAACATTGTAGAAAATGTTTCCAGAAAAAGGTAGGATTCCAGCTAAAATCATGATCACCGCCTGTTTTTTCTTGAGAGAGATTTTTTCCTTGAGGTAAGAGAAAAGGTAAGAGACGATCCCAAGTAATAAGAGAAAATATGCTATTCCAACAAAGAGCCAGTAGAGGGGAAGTCTTGAGGATGTGGGAATTCCATTCTCAATTCTCAGGCTTTCATACATGAGATTTGTTTTAACTCTTAGGATGTAGAAAAGAGCTCCATAGGTGTACAAGAGGGGAAAGATCAGCTTGTGTTGAGAAAATTTTTTCTTTCTTGGAAAGATCAAGGATAGATGAAGCCATAAGGGTGCCACAAAAGATATTCCAAGGTATTCTATGTTGTTCCAGAGGATTACATTCTCAAGAGAATTTGCCTCTGCACTTAGATAGAGCATTCCCTCTCCAATAGACCAGATGGCAGCTGCAAGAGTCAAGAGTGAATGCATTCTGTTTACCTCACTTCTTGGATTCTTTGAGAAAACGTAAAAGCTCACTGCGATACAAACTACTCCAGCTGAAATTGCAGGCAAAGCCAGAATTGTAAACTCATAGTTCATTTTAATTCACTCTCCTGCTCTTTGGAATATCAACAAAAAAAATACTCCCGCCTTCAGGATTATCTTCAACCCACACTCTGCCCTGATGCATCTCCACCACCCCTTTTACAATTGCAAGCCCAAGTCCAGATCCTATGATTCCAGAGATCTTTCCTCTTTCGAACTTCTCGAAGATGACCTCTTTGAGTTCGTCAGATACGCAAGGTCCACTATCTTTAACGCTTGCCATAAGAGAGTTTTGGGTTTCCTTCAACAAAACCTCTATTCTCGAGCCTTCAGGACTGTACTTTAGGGCGTTGTCGATAAGATTTGAGAAGGCGTTCTTTAAGGTTGCGTTTGCCTCTATCTCAAAGTTCTCTCCATCATGCTGAAAATCCATGATGATGCTTTTCTCCAAAGCTTTGGACTCAAGCTCGGAGATGGATTCTCTCATGAGGTTGAGAAGATTGAAGGTTCCAAACTCCTCCATATACCCTTTCTGTTTGATTTTTGAATAGAGCCTCGCATTGTTTATGAGCCTGTTCATTTTTCTAGAGCTTGCGATTATCTTTTCAAGATACTTTTTAACTCCCTCGTCTACCAAGTCCTCTAAGAGCTCTGCATAACCAAGAATTGTGGTGAGAGGATTTTTTAAGTCGTGAGACATTATTGAGATGAAGAGGTCCATGAGGCGATTTGATTGTGCCACCTCCTCGAACAACATGGCTTTCTTTATAGCCAACCCAATCTGTTCTGCAAATCTTTTGAGAGTCTCAACTTCCTCATCTCCTATTCTTTTTCTGTTGGTTATTCCAATTGTTCCTATTATCTTATCCTGAGATTTCAAAGGAACTGCAACCACAAATCTATTCCCAAGAATCCTTTTAACACCTCCTGCAAGCCTCTTTAAAGATTTTCTATCAGAAAAATCTTCCAAGGCTCTTTTCAAGTCTGAGATTTGAATGGTTTTTCCCTCAGCTGCCAACTTGTAGTACAAGCTTTCCTTATGTAGGGGAATCTTGAATCCCTCAATTTTAAGCCCTGTGAATTTCTCTATTCTTTTGAATTTACGAGAATCGATGGAGATGTTTTTGAGGATCAGATGCTTAGAATCCTCATCCAAAAAGGTTATTAGAATAACATCGTAGTTGAAGGTTTTGCGCATGTTGTCAACGATGAATTGAAGGATTTTATCCAAATCTTGTGTGGTATTTATAACATTGTTTATTCTCTGCAAGAGCTCCAACTCTTTATTGTCTTCCTGTAGGTTCTCATACAATTTGGCATTCTCTATAGCTATGGCAGCCTGGTTTGCTATTGCTGATAAAATTTCAAGATTTTCTTTAGTATAAATATCTCTTTTTTCATGGCTGTGAACATTCAAAACTCCTATCACCTTGTCCTTTACCACAAGGGGAACACTCAGCCATGCTTTTGATTTCTTCTCTCCCACTGGTTCAATACCAAATTTTTCACACTCTGCCAGATAGTCCCCCACAAGCAAAGGTTTTTTGGTTTTTACAACTCGACTCATTAAACCTTTCCCTAATTCAAAAGAAAATTTTGGCATTTTTTTCCCATTTTCAACTGAAAGAACAACATCAAACTTCTTTGTTTTTTCATCAAATAGTGTCAAGAAAAAGTTGGTGGTGTCCATGAGTTTTGTGGTTTGCTCATAGATTAGTTCGAGTACTTGATCCATTTTTAAAGTTGAGATTAATGCTCTTCCAATATCATTCAAAACTTTTAATTCTTTAAACTTTCTTTCTTTCTCTGAAAAGAGCTTTGCATTCTCAATGGCAATTGCAACTTGGGAAGCCAAAGTCTCAGCCAACATTTTATCTTTTTTCGTAAATGCATTCAACTTCTCGCTCTCAAAGTTAAGCACTCCAATCACTTTACCTCTAATCTTTATGGGAACACACAGCTCTGATCTTGTTTTAGAATATGCCTTAAAGTATCTTTTATCCTTTCTCACATCAGGAACAAGAAGAGATTTTCCCTTCATTCCCACCCATCCTATTACTCCCTTGCTTCCATCCATTGGAAATCTTTCCTTTCCTGCACTCGGTGTATAGCCAATCATAGATTTCACACATAGCTCATTTTCTTTTTCATCCAATAATAGCAATACAGAGTTGTGGAATTCAAGGACTTTTTTACTTGTTTTCAGAATCAATTTGAATATTTTTTCAAGGTCTAAGGATAAAGACATCTCTCTTGAAAGTTTGTAAATAGCATTAATCTTTTCCTCCATTTCTTTCTTCTCACGAAGGTCTCTGAAAATCCCCAAGCTTCCAATAACTTCACCTTCAGCATTATAGAGCAATGTTGCACACAAACTTATTGGAATTTCTTCATTATTCTTACCTAAAACCGAAGTTTCATAACCAACTATCTTTCCATCCCTACTTTTTCTCAACTCTTTCATTACTTTTTTTGCAACACCTTCAGGATAGTAATTCAAAACTGATTTTCCAATAACTTCGAAAGCTTTGTATCTCATTATAATTTCTGCTCCTCTGTTAAAGGTTAATATCCTTCCCTTTGTATCCAGTGCAATAACTGCCTCAGCTGCACTTTCCACGATATTTTCAAGGTAATCCTTTGTGTTTTTTATCTCTTCAAAAAGCCTTGCATTTTCCATTGCAGTACCTGTGTAGGATGCAAGGATTTGTAATAGCTCTAAATCTTTTTCATCATATGCATCCAATTCCTCACTCTCAGCATTCAAAACCCCTAAAACCTTTCCTCTAAACTTTATTGGAACTGCAAGCTCTGATTTAACTCTTGGGTCTCCCTCAACATACCTTGAATCCCTCAAAATATCTGGAACGATTACTGGCTTTCCATTCTTTGCAACCCATGTTGTTATTCCTCTCCCTTCTTTAAGAGATAATCTAAAATTCCAAATATCTTTGGGATACTCTCTCTGAGCCTTGATGTACAATTCTTGAGTTTCCTCATCAATTAAAAATATTGCAATCATTTTAAAATCCAAAACCTTTTCACATGCATCCAAAACCTTCTCAGAAATCTCATTCAAATCCAAACTCAACTCAAGTTCTTGTCCAAGTTGATACAGAGTTTTTAGCTTATTCTCCATCTCCTTCCTTTCTGTCACATCCCTCAAAACACACAAGGTTCCAATAATTTCGCCATCCATCTCTTGGCGTCTGAAGTTTGCCTCTACATCAACTATTTTTCCATCCTTTCTCACAACCCTGAATTCATAGTGTTTTGGAGCATATTTTCCACTCATAACGTTCTTGAATCCTTCCACCATCATCTCCAGGTCTTTCGGATGTACCAATTTTTGAAAATGTGTTCTTTTTAGCTCTTCTCGTGAGTAACCAGTCAATTCTGTAGTTTTGGGATTCGTGATGGGAAAGCATCCATCCTTTGCCAGGAAAAATATGGCATCATTAACATTTTCAAAAAGATTTCTATATCTTTCTTCTGATTCTCTCAGCTCTTTCTCCATTTTCTTCCTTTCTGTGACATCTCTAAAGCTAGTTTGAATAGCTGATTTTCCCATAAAGAAGATTTTCTTTGAGAAAATCTCAACATCGATTTTTTTTCCATCCTTTCTCAAGCCCTTGAACTCATAGCTTGAAAGGATATCTTTTCCACTCTCCCTTCTCCTTGCCCTATTCAAAACCATGTCTCTGTCTTCAGGAGCAATAAAAATTTCAATATTCTTGCCATTAACTTCATCAAAACTCTTATAACCAAAGATATCGAGAAAAGTTTCATTTACAAAGACAAGTCTTTCCTCTTGAGCTATGGCAATGCCAAAAAGAGAACTCTCAACTAAGCCCTTATACTTTTCCTCTGATTCTTTTATGGCAGCGTAAAGTCTTACCCTCTCTATGGCAATTCCAAGCCCCTTAGAGAAGGTTTCAAGAGCCTCTCTTTCTCTCCTCCCAATACCTCTCGTGGAGGAGGCAAATAGACCTCCCACTGTTTTCTCCTCTGCCACAAGAGGAAGGAAGATGTAAGTTCTGGCGCCCACCAATTTCTCAATTCCCAAGCATACGGTTTTGCTTAAAGGAGGAACTGCTATTTCTTCCAATTTTTCAGTGAGAACCATATCCCCCTTCAAGACTTTCTCAAAGGATAGATTCCTTGATTTTTTAAAGTGATACCTGATCTCAGTCATTTTCTTACCAAGGAGTTTTTCAAGCTTTCTTAATATTTTTCTCTTTGAGTAAAAAGAAACTACCCTAAAACTCTTTTCAGCATCATCGATAAGTCCTATGGCAGCTCCATCAAAATTCAATCCATAGACTATTCCTCTCACAGCATCATCTAAGATTTCATTTAAATCATCTTTTCCCTGAATAGAGATTAAGATTTTATGAATGCTCTCAATTTCCCTCATATCCTCCACCCAAAATCAGAGAAACTCTTCTCGCTATTTCTCTGTATCCCAAGGATTTGTTCAAAATGTCCTTTGCACCAGCCCTCAAGGCCTTTTCAGTGAGCTCATTTTTAACATAGGCAGTCACAACGTAGATGTTTGCATCTGAGTCAGATTTTCTTATCTTTCGCGTTGCCTCTATTCCATCCATAACTGGCATTCTCAAATCCATCAAAATTATGTCTGGTTTCTCTCCACTCTTTTTTAACGTTTCATACATCTCAAGGGCAACCTTTCCATTCTCTGCCATTAAAATCTCAAAATTCCCATTCATAGACAGAAATACACTTAGAAGTTCTAAAACAGAAGGCTCATCATCCACGATCAAAACTTTGAGCTTGCCCTTAATTTCCATCACCCCTCTTTTTGTATTTCATATTCAGGGTCTTCTGAATCAGCTCATCGATTTCATCTATCTTTTCTTTGATTATTTTCAAAGCTTGCCTTTGACTATCTCTAAATTTTCCATTTTCTTTCAATAAAAGCTCTAAGTACCCTTTTGCAATAGATATCGGATTTATGAATTCATGAGAAGTCTTTTTGATGAATTTGATTTTCATCTCACTCTCTTCCCTTGCCTTTCTTAACGCCATTTGTAGATTTTCATACAATCTTGCATTCTCCAGTGCAATCGCCGTCTGTGAGGCTAAGGTTTCAAGCAATCTCTTGTCCTCTTCGCTGAAAGCATTGAGGTCTTCACTCTCAACGTCTATCACTCCCAAAACCCTCTTCCTCACCTTTAAAGGAATGACGATGTTTGACTTTACCTCGGAAAGCTCTTTTATGTATGTTGGGTTTTTTGAAACGTCAGGAGTGTATATGGTTTTTCCCTCTCTTGCACACTTTGCAACTATGCCTTTCCTACTCTTCAAGGGTAATCTCAAAAATGGAATATTCGAGGGAAAGCCTATCCTTTTGTAGGTGATGAGTTCTTTCTTCTTCTCATCTACAAGAAGTATGGCAATGTTGTGAAAATTCAGAATCTTTTTTATGATTTTCAAAACTTCCCTCGATATCTGCTCCAAGTCCAACATGAGAGAGAGTCTCTTTCCAAGTTCATAGATATTTGAGAGTTTTTCTTCGGCTCGCTTGCGCTCTGTTATATCGCACACAACCACCTGCACAGCAGGCTTTCCTTTGAATAAACAGCTTGTGGCAACAACTTCTACATCAATAGGTGTTCCATCTTTTTTTATAAACTTCTCCTCAATTAGGGGTACTTTGCTTCCAGCCACTATACCTTTCACTCTTTTTTTTACAATCTCAATGTAGTCAGGATGGACAACAGAAAGTATGGGTTTTCCCAAAAGCTCTTCAGGTTTAAAACCAAGCATCTCTCCCCCAGCCTTGTTTACAAAAACAAACTTGCCTTCTTGGTGTATGGCTATTCCATTTGGGGATAACTCAACAAGGTTTTTGTACTTCTCCTCAGATTCTCTGAGAACAATCTCTGCCCTCTTTTTCTCTGTTATCTCCTTCATCACTCCACCTCAAATCTCTCCTCTGGAATCACAGAAACGGTAACTATCACCTTTTCATCAACCACTTGAAGATTTCTCACCATTACATTCTTCAACTTCGAAATCTTTAAGGAGAACTCGTTGAATTCCTCTGGAGATGAGAACTCAAAGATCAAAAATCTCACCGAAACATCTTCCTCATCCTCAGCTTGCATCACCTTTTCAATGGTATTCAATGCCTTCTGCAAGCTTGAGGTTCCCTCGAAAGCCTCCTCCTCCCTCTCAAGTTTCTCCACAACCCTTAACATCTTCTTTCGATCTATGGGTTTTTCAAGATAAAGGGTAGCTCCCAAGGCTATGGCTTCTTTAACCTCTCTCTCAAATTTCGAAAAGGCTGTAACCAGAACTATTTTGGCAGTGGGATTGATCTTGAGCATTACCTTTAGGGTGTCTAACCCACCCATTCTAGGCATCTTCATATCGAGAAAGGTAATGTCTGGATTCAGGTCTTTGAAGGATGTAATGGCTTGATAACCACTTTCAATCTTTCGAATATTTTTAAAACCAAGATTTTCAAGTAAAGCACTTAGAAGTTCTCGGATTGAGGGGGAATCGTCCACTACGAGAATGGTTTTTTTAGCTCTCTCTTTCATAGGAGCCTTTCTCAAAACCTTCTTCTCCATTCAACCACCAACTCTATCCTCCTCAAGCTTTCTTAGAATAGCCTGGTAGATGAAATCAGACTTGGAGCGATACCTCCCATCCTCTACCAGATATTCTATCTTCTCTGCAATCCTTTTTGGAACTATGGTGGCAATGATTCTGTTTTTTGTCATTTTCTAACCCTTTGTGTTATTAAATATAATCTAAATATGTTTAATATTTCCCTTTAAGTCTTTCTTTAACAGAAAAATCATAAAATAAAGTTTTTAACTTTGAAGTTAGAAATGTTTTGAGCTATAACTTCTCCTCCAAAATCCTTAAGACTTCTTCCATACCATCCTCGATCTTCTTCCCGCAAGCTCCAGCAGATTTCTTGTGTCCTCCTCCCTCTCCCTCAATTACAGGCTCAATTCTTTTCATGATCTCTGAGAGGTCTATCTCCAAATTCTGAGATGCCCTTGCAATAAGCCTTTTTTCTCTCAGATTCGAAACGATGACAAGATCAGAAACCCCCAAAAGGAAGCTTGCCACTGTGGACTCGTGAGAGCCAACGTATGTAGTAACAACTATCTTTCCTTTTATCTTTTTCAGCTTCAAACGTTTTAAGGACTTCAAGATTGCGATTCTTCTTGATAGGTCTGCCTCCATCTTGAAAAGCTCAAAGGCTTCATACATCTCAATGCCAGAGTCTAGAATTTCAATTACAGTTTTGAAGGTCTTTGCATTTGCAAACTTGAAAAACCCTGTGTCTGTGAGGATTCCTGCCAGGATTGCCAAATTTATCTTTTTGTTTCTCTCATCGATTATATCATATATAATCTCTGCAACAGAGGTTCTGTCCTCTTTGAGGCAAAGATAATCTTCAAACTTATTTTCCCTGTGGTGATCTATCACACACACATTTTCTGCCTCCTCCAAAAATCTCTCATACTTTCCTAGCTGGACGAAAGATGAGGTGTCAAGGACGACAAGATTTCTAGAGTTTCTATACTCTATCCTCTCATTCAGTCTATCTAAGAGAAACTTAGAAGCCTTGTTGAGACTCTCAGTGCAGATATAGGCTTTCTTTCCCCTGAGTCTGAGAAATTCTTTTAGAGCGATGGCAGCTCCTAGGGCATCTGGATCTGCATGGGTGTGTAGCAGAATTGTAAACTCTTTTTCCTCTTTAAAGAATTTTCTAACCCTATCTTTGACTCTCATCCAGCACTAGCTCCAAGCATTTTCTGGATTTTTTCCTGCATAGTCTTGAGTTTCTCCAAAACCCTTTTTTCCTGTCTCTCTAAGGTTTGCATTCTAGTTTGAAGCGTTCCCTTTCTCTCGTTCAGTTCCTCGACAACATCTTTTCTTTTAACCTTCACCAAAATAGACCCTATACTCTTGTAAACGGTATCACTCTCCTTCTCAAGTTCTACAAGAGCAAGCTCTGTTTCCTTCAAGTCAAGGGTTACCTTTTGTTTCTGAGAGAGAACCATCTGGTACTGTTGCTCAAGTTGTTGAAACTGTGAGAGCTCATGTTGAACGTGTGGTGGAATGTTTTGCATTACATCAACTCCTAGGTGTTTTAGTGTGTATCAAAAACATATAAAGGTTTGCACTCAGAGGTCATATTTTTGATAAAGAGTTTAAAACCTCCAGAAGATATATATATTCCCTCTACACTTTTAAGCTCATGTACAGAAGAATTGAGTATTGGGAAGATCTGGTGGATGTAACAGACAAGCTCTACAAGAGAGTTTTTAGCCTCACTGAGAGAAAGCTTCTGGACAGCAACTCGATAAAGAACAAGATTTTGATTTCCAAGATGCTCTTGAGAGACTCTCCTGAAGAAATTGAGAGAAGGTTGAGGAGAGCTAAGAAACTCTATAAGACGAACTATGGTTTATTCTCAAGGATCATAGATGGAGATTCTGTTGGAAACATCCTGCAGCTGGCTGATATGGCACTGACGGATGAGTTTCCTCCCATTCAAAGCTTGCTGAGAAAAAAAACAGCCTTCGATGAAAAGTGAGTTGTCCTCTGTTCTCTGAAAACCCAAAAAATTGAAGAATTCAACCGAAAGATTTTTAAAGGGTTGATGAGAAATTATATTAAGCGGGCGCAGAACTGCTGTTAAATCTTTCCTCCCAAATGGCACTAATTCTTTGCGCCCGCTGCCATAACATCAAATTGGGAGAAAGTTTGCAAAGAGGTGAAAAAATTATCTAACCTCAAAATCAATTTTGTTCTTTAATCTCTAAAAAATTTTTATAACTTGTGAATCGAACCCAAAATTTTATAAATGATTTTAACTAGGAAAAATAAAATGTTTGGAGGAATTAAATGCTTCCCCACAGCCATTTTGCAATAGCAGGGATTTTCATCGTGGGAGTGTCTTTTGTTTTTTATCCAGAAAACACTTTTAAAGACTTGATTTTTTGGATTTTGGTTGGTGGAACAGTTTCTGCCGCAATAGATCTTGATATTATTCTTATACTTTTCATAAAATCTAGAAAGGATGAAACTCTTAAACCTTATTTGAATGTGGTTGCGATTTACAAAAATTTCAAAGAGTTTATGGATTTCATCACAGAGAAAGGGATACTAAGAATTGGCATGAAAACTCACTTAACAATATCATTTGCTCTTTTGCTCGTTTCCCATCTTTTTTTCAAAGAATTTTTCATACCTGTTGGAGTTGGAATCATATCTCACCTTCTCTCAGATTTTCAGTATATATCAAGGTTGAGATAGGGGCTTTTAGATCATTTAACCCATTTTCAATAACTTTTTGGTTGGGATTGTGCGACACAACAACACCCAAACCTTTAAATCTCAACTTTGTAATAAGGGTTTTGAGGATCAAATGTTGAGTGATGTAAAGTCATCAAAATTCTATATTGCCACATCCCCTGTCAACAGACAGTACGATGCCATGTGGGAGGTAGAATGGGCTCTTGGAGAGTGCAGGGTGAAAAGGACACCCTTTCGTGGAGTTTTTACCATCGAAGCTTTCCAAGATGCGATAGAGAAGATAAGAGAGTATGAGACCACTGCAATTTACAAGGTAATTCCCTTGGATTCGCTGGTAAGAACTGAGTTTCAAGAAATTCTGCAAGAGAGTTTGAAGATAGCCAAAGAAAAACTAAAATCCGAGAAGACCTTTGCAGTGAGGTGTAAAAAGAGGGATTCTCATCTTTCTTCGAGAGAGGTGGAAAAAAAGCTGGGGGCTGAGATCTCAAAAGAGATTGGGTCAAAGGTTGATCTCACAAAACCAGATGTATTGATAAAGATAGAGGTTTTGGGAAGAAAAACAGGGATTGGAGTGCTGAAACCTGAAGAAATACTCGTAAAAGAGGTTTTGGAGTGAAAACTATCCCAACATCCTTTGTAGTAACTCTATGACCTCCCTATACATTCCCAAAGCACCATTTGCAAGGTTGTTTGAGGAGGTAAAATCTCCATCCATCAAAGCCTCTTTCGCACCCTCCAAAAGTTTGTCTGCCCTCCTCAAATAGGATTCGTACTGGGAAACTGGATAACCCAAAGCTTTGGCTTTTTGTAGAAGCTCCCATGCCTCAAACCTCACTCTCTCGGCATCTGAGATCTTCTTCTCTGCCAAGGGTTTTGTATTCTGTCTGTGGGTTAGGACCACCTCTGAAGGCTCTTGAGTATCCTCTGGTTCTATCTCTTCTGATGTGTCCTCCCCCTCTTCCGGATTCTCCTCCTCAAGCTCTTCTGGCAGGTAATTTTCCCCATCTTCAACTACGCTTTCCAAGGCTCCGAAAGAGAGTGCCAGAGAAAATTTCTGAGAGGTGTTTGGAAGATTCTTTCCAAAAACTATGATTTTCCACTCTCCAGGTGTTGGATTTTCCACCAAAACCTGCTCCACGTTGTTCACATCATCAATTCCTTTTCTTGCAGGATTTGAGGGAAGTAAGGGGTCTAAGACCCAAGGATAGTGAAGATTACCTAGAGGGTCTTGAAGTGCAAGATCAAGGTTGTTCACTAAAGTATAGGTTGTATTTACAGTGGCAGGTTCATCGTCCCACACAAGGGTTGCCTTAAGCTCTTTTTCACCTTTCAAAACCAAGAGATTGTAGACTTTTTGCTCCCCATTTGAAAGCCCGTCCTCTATCAAAAGATTGCTTTTTGCACTCTCCTCAACGAGCCTTGCCGCACTTTCAAGAGAAACCAAACCAAAACCATAACTGTAGTCTGGACCAGGTGCTCCCAAGTCTCTTGCTGTGTGGAGAAGTATCGCCTTTATGGTTGAGGGTAGAGGATCTGTGCCATGAGCTTTTCTGTAGGCTTCATAAATCAAGGCTGCAGAACCAGAGATCACTGGGGAAGCTTGACTTGTTCCAAAGAGTCCTCCATACTGGTTTTGAGGTAAGGTGGACCAAATACCTCCATCTCCTCCTCTCTCTCCTCCAGGAGCCACTATCTCAGGTTTTATTCTTCCATCATCTGTGGGACCAAAGGAGGAAAACTCGCACACCCTATTTTCCTCATCTGTGTAAACTGCTCCCACACTCAAAACATTTTTTGCTGTTGCAAAGGGAACAATGGTATTGTATCCTCCAAAATTTTGGGCATTGCCCGCTGCCCATACCACTGTAACTTTATATTTTCTCACAACTTCGTCAATGAGACTACAATCTGAGGTGTAGTCACCCAGCACTCCTTCTGAATCTCTCACAGAGATTCCCCATGAGTTGTTGGCAACCCTCACCCCATACTCCTCTTTTGCTCTCTTCAACTCCTCTATGAAGTTGTATCTGTTGAAGGAGATAAGCTGGGCATTTGGAGCTATTCCCCTAAAGGCTCCGCCACTTAAAGCTCCGCTCCCTGCTATGGTGCCTGCAACGTGGGTTGCATGAACATCTGGCAAAAATTCCTCTGAAGAAAGATCTCCTATTATCAATCTTCCTGAAAAGTCCTGATGGTTAATGTCTACCCAGCCCTCGTCCCAGATGCCAACCCACACTCCAGAGCCTTTGAGGTTATATGGTGGATTTTGTATAAGCTCAGCACCAGATATCCTTCTTGCCCCATCGTTGAGCCCTTCATAACTATATATCCCAGTAATCCACTGAATCTCATCCTCCATGGCAAGCTCTGCTATTCTCTCACCTTCTACCTCAAGAATCCTAAAGTTCTCATACCCAAATTCTGTATCTCCATACTTTTCAATAATCTCTTGAATTCTCTCATCTAAAACATCTCTAAAGAACAAAACCCCAATTTCAAAAAGCTCGGAATTCTTTGAATATCTCAAATTGGGATCTATCTTGTCGTAAACCTCAATCTTTCCAATCCATCGAATTTCCTCTATTTTCAAAACCTCTTGAGATTTAATCGTTGCAAACCATGTGTTTTGGGGAATGTAGTTAAGCAGGATCAATCCCATCTTTTCTAGTCTTTCCCTCTCTATTGCATCTGGAACTTCATATAGTTGAATCATGAGATGAACTCCTTTATTATCTCCTTTGTTATTAGTAAAATACCTCAAAGTCTCTTCAGAAATCTTCTCATAAGGATAAAACTCTCTAGACTTTAGATGAACTTTGTATGCACTCTCATCAAGGGAAACACCCACCGTTGAAGTGAGCAAAATCAAGGAAAGGAAAAGAGGCACAGCCATCTTTTCCATCTTTTCTTCGAAAACGTTCTTTGACACCTTAAAACCTCCTACCAGATATTGATTGCAACATGCGTTAATACTATTGATAATCAATAACTATAACTAATACTATTTAAAGTTTTCGGTAGGAAGTCTTAAAGTGAGGTGCAAAAAATTTATTTTCCCAGACTAAACTCTCTCCCCTTCTTTTTCTCCTCCTGGGCATAGGTAAACCCAAAGATCACCAAGGTTAGAACGAGGGCTATAAGGCAGTTTCTGATGAACTCGATCTGCTGAATCTCAGATAGAAAGTAGAGAGAAGCTTGATAAATCATCCAGAGCAGAGCTGCAAGAAAACTCCATATTCTAGAAAAACTCAAGATGGCGAGCCTCTTTTGAGAGTATGAATCTATTGCCTTTCCAATGAGTGCCACAAGAAATCCAAAGGAGATGTAGGGGTTTGCGTACTTTACAAATTCCATGGCTTTATAGATGAAGATTTGGGAATTCTTACCCACTTTGATAAATCCAAGATAAACTCCTATAGACACTAGAACAAGTGCCACGAAATAGGTAAAGAGGGTGAATCTCTTGGCGAGAATCTCTTCAGTTACAAATCTGTCCAGGGCAAACCCCTTCCTAATTAGATAAAATCCAATGATGGCAAAGATAAAGGGCCAGGGAGATTGTTCTACCCTGGTTAATCCTAAAACATACAAGAGCTTGAAAAAAGCCCAGATGAGAAGAGTAATTCCAGGGATTCCAACAAAAATTCCTCTGGTTTTGGTGTCCTCCATGATTGCTCTTATGTATCTCTGGAGGATGAAGGCAGTCTCCTCCCAGCTCTCAGCTTGTTGAACTATCAACCTGTGGGGGGAGGCAGACTCCACTCTCTTTGCGAGCATTGGAAGAATTATCTCATCCTCTCTTCCGTCAGAGACCAAGAGAATCTGTGAAGCCTTGTACTTTTTCAGAATTGAATCCAGCTGATCTGAAATTACTTTTTCAGACTTGAGTCCCACCATTCTATCTCCAGTAATCGCTCCAACTTCAACCTTCTTCCCTTCCTTTGCGAGCCTGTCTCTCATTCTCACAGCCTCGAACAAAACGTTGGCATCAGATTCAGTTGGATCTGTAAGAATCAACTTTTGTGCTGCATCCAAAACTTTTTTTCTACCTATGAGAGGTCCCTTAATTCCAGTTTTAACACCAAGATCATCATCTCGATCCACACTCAGAACCAAGATATTTCCCATAAAATCTCCTACTTTGAGGTCTCTTGGAGGATGAGAAACTCTTCGGTAGAGAGCTTCTCTCCCTTCTTAAACTTCTCCATTATCTCATCTGCCTGTTTTTTCATTTCCTCTTCTTTTCTCCTCATCTTCTCAAGGGTTTTTTCTATCTTCTCTTCTGAGATTTTTACACTTATCTCATTCATCTTCAATAGAATTTCTTTGTATTTCTTATAGAGCTCGTCTATCTTTCTCCTTCTCTCAAGAAATCCCTGGTGCTTTGAATCAGCTTGTTTTTTTACCTCTGTAGCCCTGTCAAAGGCATAGCCCATTCTCTCATGAAACTTCTCTGACTCTAAAGCCTTTCCTGAGATTTCATCTGTGAGCTTTTTAATTTTCTCTTTAAGCTCTTTTCTCTTGGAAAAAAGCCCTTTCAATTCACGATTTATCTCGAATATCTTCTTTGAGTCTATGTACTGTTTGTTCATATCTTTAATCTTTTCCAAGAGCTTTTTCTCAGCTGAAATACTCATCACGGTAGTTTGAAGCCTCCACTCCATCTCATCGATTTTCTTTTTCAAAGCTTCTGGGTCTCTTTCATATGAAAGCTTTTTGGTCTTTAATAGGTTTAGAATCTTCTCTCTATCAAGCTTCAGCTCCTCCATTTTCTGGTTGATAGTTTTGATCTCTTCCAGCTTTTCAAGCTTTGGTTCTTTCATCTTTTTAATGACTTCGTTGATCTTGTCTCTCTTTTCCTTGTTTTCCTTTCCCTCTTTTATCAAATCTGAAAATTTCCTATTCAAGGAATCTCTTTCCCTTATGATTTTGAAAATCTCGTTGTTTATGGAATCTATCTTTTTCTTTATCTCCTTTGCCTCTTTTTCCAGGGCTATCAGCTCTCGTCTCAACACATCCACTCCAAGTGTAAGATTTTTGTTGCCAATTTTTTGAGGCTTTGCCTTTTGACTTTATATATCTTTTCATCTCTTCTCCTACCAAAGATTCTCAAATATCCAAAAAATCAAGAATAGAACTATTCCTCAGGTTTTGCCCTTACAAGGATTATATCTGCAACTGCGCTAACATCTGTATACTTCACCGCAATATTACGCACCCCTGTCTCCTGCCCAACAGCAAGCCCAAACAGATATCCGGTGTCAAAGTCCAGAATAATGTCGTTTACAATGCCTACATATTCTCCTTTGGTGTTGTAGATGTTCAAACCATAATATCTCGAGACACGCATACCTCAAATCTCCTCTCATATTATTTAAATTTTGTGGTTCTGGGGTTGAAAAAAGGAGGTTTAGGGTTTAAGCTTCTCCCAAGTAGAGATACCTCTTCAAATTCCTTGAAAAGTCACTCCATATACCCTTTTTTCCCTTTCCCTTCTCAATCGCATATATTTGTAAAAACTCATTGACTTGAGAGTCTGCAAGATCTGCATAATAGAGGGCAACAGCCTCTGGAAAGCGAGGTTCTATCTCAGAAACATCACCATGGTGAGAGAGAACCATGTGCAAGAGCTTCAACTCAAGATCTTTTGGAAAGCTCTCGATCTCTGAGATTTTCTTTTTAGCAATCTCTGCTCCAAGAATGGAATGTCCCAAAAGCCCCCCTTCTTCAGAGACCTCTATGAGCGTGGTTAAGGAGTACCCCTTTACCTTTCCAATATCGTGCAGAATGGCACCTGCAAGCAGAAGTTCTCTATCCAATTTTGGGTTAAGTTTTGCCATGCTTTTGCAGAGATAGACAACTCCAAAGGTGTGCTCGATGAGACCTCCAATATAGTTGTGATGGTGAACCTTAGCACCTGGGGCAATCTTGAACTTACCTACAAATTCTTCATCTGAGAAGATTAGCTCTAAGAGTTTTCTCAAATATGGATTTCTAAACCTCTTAAAAGTCTCGTTCAGATTCTTAAAAACTATCTCCTCATCTAAATCAGTTTTTTTCAGAAAGTCTGCGAGTTGAAATTGCGTTACTTTTTCAAAACCTTCTTTTTGAAAGATGAGCTGCAAAGTTTTCCTATAAAGGTTACATTTTCCTCTCACCCTCAAAATATCCCCAATCTCAAAGCTCTTTGCTGCCTCCTCAGCATCTTCCCAGCACTTTCCCCAGATGGTTCCAGTGACATCCCTGAACTTCACCTGTAAAAAGTTTTGAGGTTTCTCCTTGAAGGGTCTTAGTTCTTTCTCCAAAACTAGAAGAGTGATGTCCACCGTCATTCCATCTTCAAGATCTCTTACCCATAACTTTTTTGCCATTTATGACACCACATGAAATTCGATTTTGGATTTAAATAGATTTGGTTTGAGAGAAAAAACTGTAGAGTCCCAAAATTATTTCGCAGGGAGATTTCGTCTGACGAAAAAAACATCATCAAAGTTCTAAAAGAGGCAGAACAGGATCCCAATTCTATGCAAACAAGAAGGGAACCATAGAAAATTCGGCACTGTCCTAATTTGCAATATTTAATTTAAAATAAAAAAAATCGTGCCAAGTC
>JBHIDS010000005.1:0-26234 GCA_046760205.1 Candidatus Methanofastidiosia archaeon | reverse complement strand
TCTTCTGCCTTTTGAGACCTTTCTGGGCTCATATACCTGCATATCAATCCTCCTCGAATTTCCTCAAAAAACATCACCTTTTGAATATTTTTGTATTTTTTTGATTTGTTTTCCCGTGAGTGTCGTTCCATCGGAAAGCACTAGAATCTTTCTCTCAAGTTTTGCACCCGAAACAAGGGTTTCTCCAGTTTTCTTCACTATTAGGTAAGTTGGGAAGTGTGCTGTCATGTTTGCTCTGCCTCTCTATAGCATCTCATCGTCATATCTTGTTATGAACAACTATGTAAGCTTTGTGTTCACAAGATTCGAGGGTAAGGCAAGATTGTGAACAAAATTCAGGTTTTTCATGTTCAAGAACTCAAATTTCTCTACATTAAATTTATATAGGTGAAGATTGATCTGAACATGGTGAGAAAATTGGTGAAGCGTCACTTGCACACAACCATAGATGACGATGCCTACAAGATCTTAAAAAAGTACGAGGCTCAGTTTGGAAACCTCAACACAGTTTTGAAGAAGGCTCTGCAGAGCTTCGACCAGAGCCATCACAAGACCAAGGTCGGTCTCAAAAGCTTCAAGTTCACCACCACCAGAATAAAAACTGGAGATGCTGGTATAGATGAGCTTTTGGAGGGAGGGATTCCAGAAGGGTTTGTGGTGGTGGTCACTGGAAAGCCTGGAACTGGAAAGACCACTCTCGCTCTACAGTTTTTGGTAGCAGGCACCAATAACAATGAAAGGGGGATCTACTTCAGCTTTGAGGAGAACGCAGAACAGTTGGCAAAGCACTGTTTAAGATTTGGATGGAATATCCAGAAGTTGATAGAGGATGGGCTCTTGGAGCTTTTTGGGTTCACGGTCCTAGATTTTGAGGACATTGCAGAGATAATAGATGATTACAAGCCGAAAAGGGCAGTTTTTGATTCTATGAACGTTCTCATAGACCCAGATGAGTTTCGAAGGAGCGTCACCTGGAGAAATCTTCTAAAGGTTTTGAAGAGAAACCAGGTGGTTTCCCTAATGCTCACAGAGAAGAAAAGTGGTCTTGACAATCTTGTTTTCGATGAGTTCGACTTCATGGCAGACGGAATCTTTCTGTTAGACAGAGAAACCAGAAGACAAGGGGATAGGTATTTGCTCTCTATCCAAAAGATGAGAACCACAGACATAAACTCAGTTCCAAGACCTTTTAGATTTACCAAAAATGGAATAACCCTCTTCCCAGATGAGCCAGTCCTCTAAAATATCTAAAATAAGGTGTTTTCTAAAAGGCTCATCTCTCTCTCATCCAATGACATTGGATGAATTGGAATGATAACTATGGCATCGTGCATCATCACCACGTCATTTATTCTGTGAAGATGTTTTAAAGTTCTTTCAAAACCATTCTGAACAAAAAGGTACTCCAAACCATCCAAAAGGATCACAGAAGATTTGTTCTTTTGGACGAAGGTGGTGATCTTGTGCACCAATATGTGGAGACTTGTGGGATTTATCGCTTCCTCACTTTCCTGTTGACTCAGCCAAAAAAGATGTGCTTTTGGTTGGTATCTCTCCTCAATCTTTCTGGGATGTTCTCTCGAGATGATCATGCCTTCTCTCAAAGATGAAAGCTGAAAGAATTTTTCATAACACACATTATGATCCACACCTTTAAGAATGAAGATACGTGAAGATTCCAAGTCATCCTTCATGTTATTCTTTAAGGAATCCTCGTCAACGTCAAAAGAGATGGTCGCCATGAGCAAGAGATGGAGGAAGGGTATTTAAGCGTTTCGTTGAAAATGTGATCAAATCTCCAACCTATGAAGGTTCTCTAAAAATGCCACGAGCAATCTTATCGAGTTTGTCACATCATCCTTAGAGGCAGTTTCTACTACTGAGTGAACGTACCTTGTGGGCACCGAGATGGTCACAACCCTTGCACCTCCTCTCGATTTCTGTATGGCTGCTGCGTCAGTTCCACCTTTTGGTAGAATTTCGAGCTGATAAGGTATCTCTCTCTCTTCTGCAAGCCCTTTCAAAAACTCCACCAATTTGGCATCTGAGATGGAGTACGAATCCATGATCTTGATGGCTGTTCCCTTACCAACTCTGGTGATTACCTCTTCCTCCTTCGTTCCAGGAACATCTGCAGCGATGGTTACATCTAGTGCCACTCCAATCTCTGGTTCTATCCCATAAGAGGAAACCACAGCTCCCCTGAGTCCCACCTCTTCTTGAACAGAGGCAACGGCATAAACGTCTGCTTTGGGAGATTTGAGTTTTTTCATGGCTTCTATCATAACAAAAATCCCTATCCTATCATCAAAGGCTTTGGAGGATATGAGATTTTTAGAAAGTTCTACAAATTCTCTGTCTAAGGTTACAAAGTCCCCAAGCTTAACCCTTTCCTTTGCCTCTTTCTCATTCAGCCCAACATCTATGAAGAGTTCTTTTAACTTAGCACCTTTCTTTCGCTCTTCAGGTTCTTGAATGTGCACAGGTTTTGCGCCTATAACACCTTTTATGTCTTTTTTGCCATGTACCACCACTCTCTGAGCCACCAACGTTCTTGGGTCAAAGCCTCCAACTGGGGAAAATCGAATAAAGCCCTTTTTGTCTATGTGGGTAACCACAAAGCCTATCTCATCCATGTGGGCAGAAATCATCACTTTCAACTTTGAATCTGACTTTTTGTGTGCAATCACGTTTCCAAGTTTGTCAGTTCTTATCTCATCCACATGGGGTTTTAACTCTTTCATTATCACTTTACGAATTCTCTCCTCGTACCCAGGAATTCCTGGAGTTTCACAGAGCTTTTTTAGAAGTTTCATCACATCACCTCTTATGGTATGAACTTCAAAGGTTCTGGAATGAAGCACAGGATAAAGATGATGAGGGCAATGAAAGCAAGGAACCTTCCAAAAGAGGATATCTTTTGGAGCTCATTCATGCTCCCTGGATGCTTTATTCTTCCTATGAAGAGAAAGATGATCAATCCCCACAAGAGCCAGCCAGGCCAAAAACTTGGAAGAAAGGAAAATGCTGGATTCAATTCTCTCAGATAGCCTACAACCCCCATAAGTATCAGAACCCCCACTATTTTGTTGGAGGTTCTCTCATACCTTCCTTCACCCAAAAATGACCTGAGAATGTGCCCTCCATCCAGCTGTCCTATGGGAATCAGGTTTAGGGAGGTGACAAAGAGCCCTACCCAACCTGCAAAAGCTAAGGGATGGAGGAAGAGATCATGATTCTCTGGAATCTGTATGGCAAATCTCTCAACTATTCTGAATAGAAGAGGCTCTCCAAACTGTAATACACCATGGAGAGGTTCTGTAATTTCAACTGGATAGGAAAGCCTCAATCCTAAAAAGAGTACTGGGATAGAAACGAGAACTCCCACCAAGGGTCCACTCACACCCATCCTGATGGCAGAGTCCCTGTTTGGGAGAGGAGAGCGCACCCTTATCACTGCACCCAGAGTTCCAAGCATAAAAATAATTGGGGGGATGGGAATGAAGTAGGGCCAGGTGGCATCCACCCCACTTTTTGAGGCTGCAAACTTGTGCCCCAACTCGTGGGAGCCAAGAATGAGCATCAAACCAAAGGAGAAACTCAAAGCTCCAAACCAGATGTTTTCCATGTATCCATCCTCTACGAGAGACTGAGAAATTAGATAACCTGCCATAGTTGTGGTTGCAAAAGTTGCAATTAAAAGTCCAAGGTGAAGAAGATAGTTGTCCTTCCCTTTTGGAGGCTTTGGCATAAGTTTTAGATACTTTAACCCTTCTTTCTCACTTAGAAAAGGAAGATAGCCCACCTCATCGAAGGCTTTCTTTACAGTTTCAAAATCATAGAATAGGGAATCTATTATAAAGTGAAATCCAGTTTCTGTGATCTTCAAATCCCTGTAGGAGAAGTATTGGGAGGAGAATTTCTTTATTCTCTCTATACTATCAGAGGAGATTTCATAGCTTTCAAGAGTCGAAAAGCACTTGGGACACTCCCAGAGCTCTTCTTCAGTGATTTCATGAAATCCACAATTTTTACATTTGTAACTCTTGTAAATCCTGTACATGATTCAACTTTCAATGAGGGTATTTAAGGGTTGTGATGGGTTGTTCTGTAAGATTATCAGGTAATATGCAATCGTCATATGATCTAGTCAAAGGCGAGGAGCGAAGCGACGCAGAAGTCTGCCGTAGCCCACCTGCAAATTATTTTTCCAATAGTTTTTTTAAATTTCCTAAACTACTTCAAAAAAATAAGTCAAATTTAGTCAAAGTTTTCAAGAAAAGAAAGCAGGCGCTTATCTCATGGTGTGAGGATAAAGCACGCGCATGCCAGAGACTTTTGAACCACTTGAAACTCGGCAGAAAGAAAACAGCAGAGAGAACGAACAGTATTATCGTGCTTACCGGTGCAAAGGAACAGTGGGTATAATAACCCAGCAAGCAGGGTTTACTTGCATCAGAAGGCAACAGAGTTATTAAAGCCAATGGGACAAACCCAATATCTAATAATATGAAGAAGAGACCTGTAACCTTTTATTATTCCCATCATCATGCGTTGGCATTATGAGCCTTCTAGCTCATGACATTCGAAACATTTGTTGATGTTGTCTGTGAGTTTCCCCTTTTTTATCTTTTTTAGGTGAGATGAGAGGAGCTGGAGGGCACCAGCCACACCTGTTTCGTGACATTTGAAGCAGGCTGTCCTACCCACATGGATCTCATCGGATGTTATCATAAGCGGGAGTGGTCAAGTAAGGATTACTAACGCAGCGACTCCTGCTCCTACTGCTATCAATATGACCATTATGACTGCCAGTTTTTTTATTATTCCCAACTATCATCACCTCCAACAGTTCATCGAATTAATTCTTCAATCTCAACTCCGATTTGTTCAAACATTTCTTCCATACCTTCTTCGAGTGGTCCTTCTCGTTTCTTATATCTGACTATGGCTGAGGAATGGGGTTTTATAATGCTCATTCGAAGTCTCTTTAATCTTTTTTCAATTCCTTTCCCTGCGCTTCCAGCAAGCCAATGTTTATATCTAGTGTCAAAGGCAAAGGCTTTCTTTCCTCTTAAATTCACACTCTTCAATTTTCCAAGAAAGGCTTTCATGGATTCAGATACGTTGCGCCTGTGTGTTGGTCCACCGATTGCCAGCAAATCATATTCAACCAGCTTATCGACGTCGGCTTCATCAACTTTGACACAGGCAACCTTAACTCCTTGTTTTTCCATACCACGTGCCAAAGCTCTGGCTATCTTTTCTGTATTGCCAAATCTTGTGTCATAGATAACTATTGCCTTTTTCATTTCACCATCTCCTTTACTTAAATTAGTATTCTATTTAAATAATTAAGGGTAATGTCCCGATTTACGACAGCTTAATATGCTAATAAATCAATAACCTCTTGGTGATATCATGTATAGACCAAGAGGAATTATGCAGGCACTTGAATTGATTATGGGCAAATCATAAAGATCAAAAAAGGTGGAAGAGTAGTTGATAAAATAAAAAGAATTATCTTTGGAACTCCATATTTGGATGATATAGAGACTACTAATATCGAAAATTTCAGTGGTATCCTTAGGGAACGAATAGGTCGATTAGTCAGAAAGACAAAGGGGGATTCCAGACAAATCATGGACTTGGCACAATTTTTTTATTTTAAATTAAATATTGCAAATTAGGACAGTGCTTTATATTTATGGTAATCATAAAATTTTAAGATATTGTCTGCTGGTCTCAGATGATTTAGACGTTTTTCCATAATCTTAACATATTCTGAGTCTGTTTCTATGCATATTGAGTTTCGCTTCAATTGATAAGAAACTACAGCTGTGGTTCCTATCCCAGCAAATGGGTCCAACACTAAATCCCCAGGCAGAGTAGATGTTAGAATAATCCTTAAAAGCAATGGGGGATTGTTGTGTATGACTTCTAGTCCCTTTTTTATCTCTTATTGCTTCATCTCCTACATCAAAGCCCAAATTACCGAAAACTTTATTAAGTAGTAAAGCTATACCTTTAATAGGATGCCCCTCTGTTCAATACCTACCTCTATATGAGAAAAGTTAGTCCAAACCCTCAAGTAGGGGCATCCATCATAAGGTGGTGGGTGTGAGTTATCCTTTCCTCCTTTAGGCTATACTTCTTCTCACATCCATCACGAATTTTTTAGAGATTGTGAAGAGTTCTATATAAAAGTTGTGCTGAAATTGTTTTGAGCCGAAAACTTTATATAGGATAACTTTCTATTAGGATAGTAAGTTACAATTTGGATACAAGTTGTGACTTCGAGACAATGCAGACGAACCAATCTTTCATTCCTCCTTTCTTTTTTTTAAGACATTGCCACACTCATGTTGGAGAATGAAGGAGATCTGTTTTTTTGTGAGGGAGCAACTTAGGCATAAGAGCATTCAATCTACTATGAGGTATCTAAAGGCAAGAAAGAAGCATTATGATAAGCATGTTCCTGATTTCTAAAAAAATTATTTCACAATTCTTTTAACGAAAGTATTGTATAAGTTCTCTTTCTCTTGAAGTGTATTCAATTCATATTCAATTAAATTGTTTAGTTCATTTTTTGGCCATAACATATCCTGTTTCCAATGTTCATAATTCTCCTCGTGAATTGGTGGTTTCATGTATCCTCAAATAGAATTTCAATATTTTCACGGATTTCCCCAGAAAGCATATTTAGATCTATTTCATAATATGAAGACATCATTTCTTTAATCCACTCATAACGTTTATCAAAATTAGCCCCAAAAAACTCAAAGGGTGGTCGATTAACGAATTTTCTCGCGATTTTTAAATTTTGGATTCGATCTTCTTTTCTTCTTTTTTTTGTTTTTTTCAAATTCTTATTTCATCACTTATTACTCCAAAAACCCACCCAAAAAAAAACCAATCCGACCCCATATATCCATTCTGATAATGGCATTTTATCACCTCAAAGATACCCATAAACCAACACTATTTAAAATTTTCGTGAAAGTGCGGAGGATGGGATTTGAACCCACGTATCCCTACGGAACAAGGCCCTCAACCTTGCGCCTTTTCCAAGCTCGGCAACCTCCGCATGAAGGGGGCTTGTCCATTTTTTATATATTTTATATATATACTTTTCTTTCAACTACCCTTGGTTTTCTTAAAGTGATTTATCACAACATCGCATTTCTCAGAAATTAGCTCTATTGCATCCTTTAAGAGCTCGTCCATATCCAAGTTTCCATAGGATTCTACATTAAAGATGAAACTGTCTTTTTCGTGTTCAACCTTGATTGCTCCAAGCTCACATACTTCTTCACATGTTCTACAGAGGGTACAGTCTAGGAGGTTTTCCACAACTATCTTCTCTTTAGTCATCTTGAAAACGTTGGTGGGACACTCCTTAACACAATCACCCTCAAGGTCACACAATTTTTCATCTATGGTAATTTTAGGCATGAACTTGTAGGCTGCAAGGCAAGCTTGCCACTTGGAGTGATCTTTAGCAATTCCAAGTCTCGCTATGGCGTTCAACTTCAAATTTTGATTTGCACCAAGTTTTACTATCGGAATGTTTTCATATACAGGTACTATATCAGGATCGTCTGAGAGTAAATCTCCAGAGTAGATTACACATGGTCCCTCCTTGGAGAGACTGAGGGTGACAGAACATTTCTCGCAACCTTCCTCACAGCATTCACTTGGAGTTAGATAGTTTCCTCTTGCGGTTTTCAATGGTACCATCCCTAGTCTATGTGCTATTATTTCATCGAAGAGTACTGAGGAGTTTTCATAAACTATTATGTAGTCCACTGCAAATACTGGGATATCTGAGATCAATTCCCTTCTCAGGGCGTTGACAAAGCAAGGTTTTACCCCACTTATTATGAATTTTATCTTCTCTGGGGTTTTATCCACAATCTCAAGTTTCATCTAAACTCTTCTCCCTCTTTTTCCACCTTTGGGTTTGCACCCATCATGAGGCACTGGAGTAGCATCCTCAATGTTTCCAATCTTGAGTTTTGCACGGGAAAGAGCTCTAATGGCAGCCTGTGCTCCAGGACCTGGATTCCTTGAGCGGTTTCCCCCAGGAGCTCTCACCTTTATGTGAACTCCCACAATTCCCTTGTCTCGAGCAATCTCTGCAGCGTGCGTTGCAGCCTTCATGGCTGCGTATGGAGAGGATTCCTCTCTGTCTGACTTCACTATCATTCCTCCAGAGACTCTGGCTATGGTCTCTGCCCCAGTGAGATCTGTTATGTGTATGAAGGTGTTGTTAAAAGAGGCAAAGATGTGTGCTACCCCCCATTTTTCTTTTCTCATTCACCCACCTTTTTTTTTCCTCCTTCAGCTACCTGTACTAGGAGGAGTTCTGAAGAGATTACCTTCTCTCTTTCTACATCTACAAGTAACCCAGGAGTTCTCATTCTCCTATCGCCTATTCTGATATTTCCATGCACTATCATCTGCCTCGCTTGCTTTACGGTTCTACCAAGTCCTTTTTTGAAAACTATAGATTGCAATCTCCTGTCCAGAATGTCCTCCACAGAGAGTCCAAGAATAGAGTCCAGGGTTTTCTCTCTCTTTAAAATTCCGAGGCGCTCAAGTTTTGAAAGGAGCTCTCTCTTCTGAATTTCTGTCTGTTTTGTGTGAGTTCCAAGTAATCTTCTTGCAAGCCTCCTATACCTTCTAAGCTTTGATTCAGCCTTCCAGAGTTCTTTCTTGTTCTTTAGACCATACTTTTTCATGAGTTCTCTCTCCCGCTCAATTCTCTCTTTCTGCCAAGGATGAGAGGGAGTTTCGTACTTTTTCCTATGTTTTTTTGGATCTCCCATTTAAACACCTTACTTTGCTCTTGCCTTCTTTCTCGAAACGCCAACAGCTCTTCCAATCCTAAAGCTTGACTTGGTTTTTTGCCCTCTAACTGGCAATCCCAACTCATGCCTTATACCTCTGTAGGCTCTTATTTTCTTCAGTCTGTTCAAATCCTCTCTCAGAGACATCAAGAGTTTTGCTCCAACATTGTGGAGAGCCTTGCCTGTCTCATAGTCCCTTCTTCTGTTAAAAAGCCAGGATGGTATGTCATGTTCTCTTGGATTTTTTAGTATTTTCTCAATTTCTGCAATCTTCTCATCCGAAAGGTTCCCAAGCTTTGAATTTTTGTCTATATCTGCCCTCTCTGTCACAGCCCTCGCCATCATGGTTGAAACACCCTTGAGCTTGGTGAGGGCTATATACACCTTTTTCTCTCCATCGAGATCAGTTCCAAACATTCTAACTATACCCTTGAATTCACTCATCATATCACCTTGAATTTACGTCGGGGCAGGGATTTGAACCCTGGAGGTGCATCGCACCACAGGCTCTCCAGGCCTGCGCCTTACCGAGCTCGACAACCCCGACACCACGACAAACCTCGTGCACCTGCGGCAAACCCCGCAGGAGCGTTAAAGGTTCTCCTCTGATGCAAACCCATCAGGAGCGTTAAAGGTTCTTCTTTCAGGAGAACCTTGTTTTGATCCAACTTTTTTAAAGGTTGCTGGGAGAACCTCTGTTTTGATCCAACTTTTTTGAAAAGTTTCCTTTTAATCTTTTTGGTTACCAACTTTTGGGATAGGTTCCTCTTTTCATGATAACACTCTCAGTTTTTGCCACAACTCCTCTCCTTGCTTTTAGAATTTGCCTTGAACTCATCTTTGCCGAACATAGGGCAACGAGTTCATCTTTAAGAGTCATGAGAGCAAGTATTTCTCCCTCAACGATTTCATCGTCCAAGGCTGCAACTCCAGGAATAGCAAGCTCTGCCCCATGGCAGATGGCATCCACAGAGGAGTCTTGGAGCCAAAGCTTTTTCAGGTTTAAAACTCCCACCTCTCCTGGCAGAATGCACTCCCTCAAATACCTCTCCTCACCCTCCTCACTCCAGAAGATGTAGGCATCTAAAAGGTCAGATAACCTTACTGAGCCTTCTTCCCTGAAATGGGAGGCTCTCGTTCTCCTCAACTCCTCCATGTTTGCTCCCACTTTCAGGACTAAACCAATATCATAGCAAAGCTTTCTAATATAGGTTCCAGCCTGGCAGTTGACCCTCATCAAAACATCATTTTCTTGTATCTCCAAAACCTCAAGCTCGTATATCTCTCTCGTTCGGAGGGTTCTTCTAACTGCAGACTTCAAGGGAGGTCTCTGGTACAAAACTCCCTGGAATTCCTTCAAAACCCTTAGAACCGACTTTAAGGGAACCTTTTTGTGAAGGTGCATCACACAGATGTACTCCTTTGAACCAGTCAATAGAGCTTGCAGAATCTTGGTGGCTCTTTGAGTGGCAACTGGCAAGACTCCAGTGACCTTGGGGTCTAAGGTTCCGCTGTGCCCAGCTTTCTTTACATTGAGAATCTTTTTTACGAAAGAAACAACCTCATGGGAGGTGGGACCTTTTGGCTTGTCTAGATTTATGATGCCACAGTTCAAAAGTTCTTCGATGGTTCTCTCTGAGGGTGGTTTTCCATACTTTTCAGAAGTTTTAAACTTGCACTTTGCAATCACTCAGTATTCAACTCCCTTCTCTTTAATCAACTTTGCTATGTTTTCATCAGACTCAGATTTTGAAATCTCTAAAGTGAGTTGAGTGGGCTCCAAGTGTTTGATGTTGCATCCCCTTCTTCTAACTCCAGTGAGTTCCTTTGGTCCTGTCACAAGTACATAATTCTTGTCTATCCTGTCAACCACCACACACTTTCTCCCTGCCTCTCTGCCTGAGAGTTTTATGCAAACCCTACCTATGTCTAAAACCAAATGATCACCTCAGATTTAATATTGCTCTTTTTATTATGGAGTAAACACCTTGGATGTTCCATTTTGAAGTGTTTATCACAAGATCGTAAATTGAGAGGTCTTTGAGGTTTATCTGATAGAACTTTTCATACCTTTTTTTTTCACTCTCCTCTCTCATCTGTGTGAGCTCCAACATCTCCTCAAAGCTCTTTTTCTCTCTCAATGCAAGTCTCTTCACCCTGACTTCTAAGGGAGCATCGAGCCATATTTTTAAATCTGCTTTTATGAGAAAGGCAGAAATTCTACCCTCCACTAAAGTTTTATCCTGTGCTAGAGCAACCTGTCTCTCATCCACTTTTTTATCTACCTTTTCGTTTCTCTCTGCGTACCTTGAGAACTCCTCCAGACTCATTTTCTTCTCCTTTGCAAGCTCTCTAAAGATCATTCCAACATAGATGTGCTTTAGGTCAAACTCTTTCGAGATAAGCTTTGCGTTGGTAGTGGTACCTGCTCCTGGAGGACCTCCAATGGTTATAATCATCTTCTCGCATCTTCCTTTAGCTTTTCTTTCAAGCACTTTGGGCAGAGATAACCTCCATAAGGCCTCTGTGGTCTCCTCTTGGATTTTGGCAACCTTCTAATCTCGAAGGGATTTCCTCTTGGAACGCCATGAAGCTTTGCACCGCAGGAGGCACACTTATGAAATGAGGGCTTTCTTCTCTCGTAGTGAATCACCCTTCTTCCTCCAGGAGTTCTCACATACCTTCTCCTGAGTGATCTCGATCGATACATTGGTCTTGGCATACAAAATCCTCCTAGCTCATGTCCAAGAGCTTTCTCAAAAGGCTAGATACAACACTCACAAATAAAAAGTACCATCCAAGCCATCCCAGATAGCTTCCAGAGGTATCAGGGTTGTTTTTGTGAAAGTAGGCAAAGAGTGGAAAGTCGAAGGGAAGCTTAACAGCCACATCTCTCACACACTCGCAAGAGTCTTTGAGCATGTAGAAGCCTTGACTACAGGCTTCAACTCCAAGATCAGAACAGGCACTGTCCAAGGGTGAGTAGTGAAATCTCATCCAGCTGAAAAAGATGATAATAGGAATCATGGTGATGTACATTGGCTTCATGGTCATTCCCATCATCTTCTGCTGCATCGCTTGAACCTTTTTCTTCTGAACCTGCAACTTTCTCTCAAGTTTCTTGTTTTTCTCTCTCTGAGCTTTCAACAACTTTTTCTGAAACTCAGACATTTCCTTTCTTATTCTCTTGAGCTCTTGGTGATCCACCATCACGTAGTTGATCATGGTCATAAAAGCTCCCACAAAGACTGCCACCACTATCACGGTGAACCATGGCTCATAGTTAAATATGAATCCGAAGCCTTTATCCAATATCTTGTACAAAATCGCTGCAATCTCGGATAGAACATCAAAAAATCCCATTTTATCCCTCTAAAAATCCTCTCAATGCTGGAAACATCTCAGAAACCTGTTCCCTCATCAATTCCTCATACATTCTATAAACTATTCCTACAGTCAATAAAATCCCAGTCCCGGTACCCAAGGCATTGGTAAAGTCTGCAAAAGCTGCAAGCAATCCTATGAAGGCTCCGCCCATTATGGTTACCTTGGGAATGTATCTTGAAAGCACCTTCTCAACTATCCTTATGTCTCTCCTAAAACCTGGAATCTGCATTCCCGATTGTTGTAGCCTCTTAGCCACAGCCTTGGGTCCCATGTTGGTCATCTCTATCCACATGTAAGCCCAGAATATACAAGAGGCAATCATTATGATGAGATAGATGCTGGCATGGACAGGATCTGCCCTGACATTTGAAAGACCTCCAGGAGATGAGATGTAGTAGAGGATTCCACTGCTTGGAAGATTGCTCTGAGGATCGAATCTTGCCAGCCAGTCCCAGTGGAACCTGTTGGTTAACAATCTACCAAAAACTGTGGTTGACTGGAAGACTGCAACAGTGAGAATCACTGGAATGTTTGAGGCATAGATGAATCTTATTGGAAATCTTCCCCTCACTCCTCTAAACCTTCCATAGGAGAGTGGAATCTCTATCCTCATGGACTCTGCATAGACCACGATGAAGAAAACCACAAGGGTGAAGGAGAGCTCCAAGATGTCTGGAAGGGCAGGTCTTGTGAACTGGGGAACTCCTACAATCACAGAGTGGATGAAATCCACCACAGCTCCTATGAACTCTGTGGGGTTGTCAGGTCTTAAGGGGGAGAGAGACTTCCAGATTATGTCCTTTGAAACTCCCGCAGCTATGAAGAGGGAGATTCCGGAACCAAATCCCCACTTGGTGACAACCTCGTCCATCATGAGAATCAGAAATCCTCCAATTCCCATCTGCAAGGCTATGAATAGAGTCTGGTTCAAGGGAGGACGTCCAAACAGTCCACCAAAGGCAAACATGGTAGCCTCAAAGAAACACAAAACGATGGCCAAGAGTTTCTGAGTTCCCTGAAATGTTTTCTTTCCCTCAGAAGTGGTGAGATCTAGATCGATCATCTCTGCTCCCTGCAAAAGCTGCATCATTATTCCTGCGGTAACTATTGGACCTATTCCCAAGGTGATGAGAGTACCCATCTCAGAGGCTAGAACGACTTGCAATCTTCCAAAGAAGTTTTGCTGAGTGGTGGTAACTCCATAAATTCTGATTTCTCCCAGGAGAAAATAGAGAGCCAGGATCAAGATGCTCCAGCTTATTTTCTCCTTAAAGGGGATGTGTCTCTTTGGAATTCTCACCTCTGGGAGAATGTGAAATATAGGCGTTAGCTTTTCAAGGTACGACAATAGCTTCTCCTCCACTCTTTTTTATCTTTTTTTTTGCACTCTCAGAAAACTCTCTCGCCATGATTTTGAATTTATGAGTTAACCTTCCAGAGCCCAAAACCTTGGAGATTCCAAGTCTTCTCGTATCTATGAGAATCATACCTTTCTCTGAGCTTGCAATCCCTCCCTCTATGAGCCTTTCAAGACTGTTCTCAAAGTAGAAGAGATTCAAGGCTTTTTTGTCCTTTGAGGTCGGATTTTTAAAACCATGTTTTCCAATGTGGTCTTTGAGGTTCAACCTCACCCAATCCCATTTGGTCTTCTTTCTTCCAGAACCTGCAAGCCCCCTGCCGCCCCTATTTCCAGCACCTCTTCTCTTCTTTCTTCCTCCTCCACCGCAGGTGGCTGATCCTCGCATTTTCTGAATTTTCCTTTTCTTTCTCATCATGAAATCACCTAAGTCATCCTCTTCAAAAGGGTGTTTATCTCCTCTCCACGATACCCAAGAGCTCCTCTCTGAGAGTATCCTTTCTTTATACTTTCATACCCCTTTCTTGGAGGATGAAGCCTAAATACCTTTTTGATCTCAAGGTCCGAAAGCTCATGCTTAAATTTCATAAAATCCTCAACGAACTTAGATATAGATTTTTTGGTTTTCTTTTTGACGTAATCCTCATCGATCCTCTCATCTCCAGGCAACCTCCCCCACTTTGAAATCAATCTTTTAGCAATCTCAGAGTTGAGCTCTCCAAAAGTGACAAAGTCCTTTACCTTTCTGAGCATTCCCATGTAGGTTTCTCTGTCATCAATAATAACTACATGGTTTGGTTTGGTGAGTCTCAACATTTTCAAGGTTTCCCGAACTTCTTTTTGAACGTTGGGTGTTCCTCTCACTCTCACCACTGCAATCCTTTTCATTTCACCTCACCAATCTTTATTCCAATTCTTCTCACTTGCCTTCCTTGAATCGACATCTCGTTTACCTTCAATAGAGCATCGAAAACTGCCTTTGCAAAGTTCATCTTGGTCTGGGTCTGTCCCCGAGACTCTGACCAAATGTCTCTTATTCCGGCCATTTGCAAAATCTTCTTTCCTACCTCTCCTATTGCAAGTCCCAGCCCTCTTGGTGCAGGTTTTAACGTGACTGTGACGCTTGAGGAGCGTCCAGTTACCTTGAAGGGAATTGTATGTGGCATTTTGCAGGCACACTCCCAGCTTCCACAACCTCTTCTCACCTGAATGAGGTTGAGCTTTGCATTATCTATGGCTTTTCTGATGGCAGGACCCACCTCTTTTGATTTAGCCTCCCCCAAGCCCACATACCCATTTTTGTTTCCTACTACACACATAACAGTAAACTTCACCCTTCTTCCAGAATCGGTCATCCTCTGAACCATGTTTACGTCTAAAACATCCTGAAACTCCTTCTTGTCGAGCTCTGGTAAGAGGGTGTCCACTATCTCAGTCTCCATGATCCTTTTTCTAAGGTTCATCACCTCTGAGATGTCTTTGAGCTTCTCATCTCTTACCATCCTTCCGAGCTCTGTTTTTGGTATCCAATCCATCAAATCGCCTCTATCTTGACCTTGACCTTGTCAAATTCAGTGGAAATCTCTGAAGAGATGTGTTCTCCTTTAATTCTATCAAGGGGTGGGAGAATCTCTTCTGAGAGAGGAATATCCAATCCTGCATCTCTTGCACCATAAAGGGTTGCAATTATCCTTGAACCCTTTATCACTCTCTGTATCCCAAAATCTGGAGCAGCTTCTTTTAAGCCTTTTGCAAGAGCCTTTTTTCCACAGAGAAAACCGACGAGATAAGAGGCAGGAAGATTTCCGCAACCATGCTTCCATCCATACTTTGAGAGCTCTTTTGAGTGAGCACAAACCAGAGTTTCATCACCCTGAAGCGAGATCTTTGTGATGGAACAGAATATGTGATTCAAAGTCTTTCTCACAACGAATCTTAGCTTTGAGGTTCTTGCAATCCAGAACCTTAGTCTATAGTCCGTCTTTCCCTCTCTTCTTCTTCGAAAGTGTACCCGATACCTTGGACCCTTTGCCATTAACCTCTCCTCCTTCTTGTAAGTCCATGTTCTTCTATGTACCTGTTTAGGTGCTTGACACTTTTTATGGTTCCACCTTTAGCCATTCTGTAGAGCTTTTGATAGCTGCTCTTTTCAATTTTTCTTCTTCTTCTAAGCTCCTTGAGTTCCCTTCTAATGGGACGAATTTTGTCCATCCACCTCTTCTTCTTGGAATAGCGGGCTTTGAAGGTTCCCTTTCTCGAACCAGCTCCCTTCCTTCTTCCCTTCTTTTTCTGTTTTTTGATGAACCTATCTCTAAAGCTTGAGATTCCCTTTTTAGGTTTTTTGTATACCAACCCTTTTTTTATTAGCCTTCTGACATCTTCCCTTGTAATTGCCATGCTTATCTCTTCTGCCTTCTTCCCATCCAAAAAAATGCGGTTTTCTCCACACTTTAGAATTTGAGATGCTAACCTCCTCTGAACTTTTAGATTCACCTCATCACCCCAACTCGATTCCAAGTTCCTCCGCCTTTGAAGAGATATCCTCTCTTTCCTCCTCTGCTATATTCTTCGGAAGAATGAACTTTTTGATGTATTTTTTTAGTTTTGCAAGCTCTTCCAGTTCGGAAACAGAGCCTATGAAAGCGAATTTGATTGAGGGATTGCACATTCTTATCTTCTTTTCGTGCAATGCTTTCACAACCTCTATCTTCTTGCGATTTCCAATTCTACCAGAGATTCTTACAATGGTTTCAGCATCAACTTTTTCCACATCGAAGAGGTTTTCTACTCTCACTTCTTTAAGACCAGATGGATGAAAGCCCCTCACCTCTTTTGGAGAGCGATAGCCTATAGACGGTAGCTTTGGCTTTGCCCCCTCCTTTGTCCTCATCTTACTCCGCTTACCCCGAGGTCTTCTCCACTTTGGATGGTTTTTAAATCTCTTTAGCTTCCAGGTTTCCTGTCTTTTAAACTTTGGTTTTTTTCGCTTCTTCTCAGCTCTGATTTTCAATAATCTTGAGATCATTTCAACACCTTCTCATTTTTCTGGAATAGATATATTCCATCCTGAAAGACCCGCAGGTCCCTCTTTCTTATTCTGGTGGCTTGCTCCAAATTGGCTGCAGTTTGTCCAACATCCTCTATGTTTATTCCTCTAACCTCGATTACATCTCCCATAACTTTGACCTGAGTTTCTCCAACTATCTTTGCAAACCTTGGATGTTTCTCCCCAAGAAAGTTGTCTATCTCCACTCTGTTCCCCATCACTTTAACACTCATAGGAAAGTGAGCATAGAATATCTTGAGCTTGTAGATAAAGCCCTCAGTAACTCCTCTCATCATGTTGAGGATGTGGGATCTGTACGTTTTCTCTAAGGCAAGATCCTTTCTCTTTAAGGTTCTACTCTCAACAACTATCTTTTTTCCTTTTTTTTCAAGCTTAATGGAGGGATTTGAAAGCTCTCTTTTAACCTCACCCTTTTCACCTACAACCTTTATCATATCACCGATTTGAATCTCCACACCTTCTGGAATCTCAATCTCCATCAAAACACCTCAGTAAACATATGCCAAAAGCCTGCCACCAGTTCCCTTCTCTATGGCATCCTCATGAGCCATGATTCCCATGGGAGTAGAAACTATCAGGGCTCCAAAACCTTTAGCAGGAAGATACCTTCTCTCCCACTTCTCGAACTCATCCTTCTTGACAGCATGTCTAGGTTTTATCACCCCACACTTGTTTATGTTGCCAAGGAGCTCTGCCTTGAACTTTCCAGACTTTCCATCATCGATGTACTCAAAGGTTCCTATCCACTTGTACTTTTGCATCACTCTCAAAACGTTCCCAATCACCTTGGAGGCAGGAAGGATACAAAAAGATTTTCTCGTTTTCTCGTGATTGTAGATGTTTACAAGAGCATCATTTAGGGGATCATGTAACATTATATCACCTAGGAATACTTTCTAAATCCGAGCTTGGGTGCCATCTCTCTAAAACAGGTTCTACAGAACATCAAACCGTACCTTCGAATGATTGGACCATGACTTCCACACCTTCTACAGGTCCTTGAACCTTTGCCAAACTTCCTCATCGAATGCTCACCTCAAACTCTCTCTTTACAAATTCAATGGCTTCTTCTTTTGAAACGTAATCCCTTTTGTGTATCTTTCTCTTCTTAATCTTTCTGCGCTTTATTCGAAAGCCTACTCTCTCGAGACTCACACAGACATCCATACCAAATATCCCAATCTTTGGATCGTATGAAACTCCAGGAAGGTCTATGTGTTCCGAGATTCCAAATGCAAAGTTTCCATACTCATCAAAGTTTTTCTCTTTCAATGGTTTTTCGAGAGCAGAAAGAGCCTTTGAGAGCATCTCTTTTGCCCTCTTACCTCGCAAAGTAACCTTTAAACCTATGGGTTCTCCCTTTCTGATTTTAAAATCCCTGTTGGTTTTCTTAGCCTTTCTTTTAAGAGGTTTTTGGTTACATAGACTTAAAAGGAGCTTCTCCGCCTTCTGCAGTTTCTCACCACTCTCCCCAACTCCTATGTTCACAACAACCTTTTCGATTCTTGGAATTCTCATAACGTTCATGATTTTCACCTTAAATTGATAACACTCTTTTTACCTCCAACTGCAAAGACGTACTCCTTTAGAGTTTGAAAGGTTTCCTCAGCCTCCAAAACACATATATCGTTGTAGATTCCAGAGGATTTAATTTCTTTGATCTTTCCAGATCTTGCAGCATTTCTTCCCCTCACTACGTATCCCATTTTTCCAACCTTGAAGGGGATGTGATTTTTTATCTTTTTGGCATCAAAATCGTACAAAATAGAGTCTGAGGTTGCATAATCATCCTCTATGAGAAGGTTAGAGCCATCGTGAAAGTTCAACTGACTCTTTCTTTCCTTAACATAGAACTTGTTCACTATCTTTAAAAGCTTTAGATTTTTTTCCTTAGGATCTATCCTCAAAAGTTCTAATCTTGCCCTGTGGTCTGGAAGAATTCGAAAGACTTCTTTTGTTTTTGGAATCTCTATGACATCCATCACACCTACTGGAAACCTTAAATCCCTTCTCACCTTCCCATCCACCAAAATACATCCCTCGTTTAGAATTTTCTTTGTCTCTCTTGCATTCCTAGCATACTTAAGATAGTCTCTCACCACGAAGATCAGAGGAATAGCCTGTTTATTATGAGGACCTGGGATTGGTTTGGTGGTCCATTTTCTAACCTTTCTAGAAAGCTTCCAGGTTCTTGGAGCGTAAGCTCTCTTCAGTCTTCTTCTTCCTCCCATTTTTGCCATTCTCACACCTTCCTCTCAATTACAGCTGCCCTCTCTTCGTCCTTCAAATCGAGCTCTGTTATTATAACGTTGGAGGGATGAATAGGATAAAAGACCTCTGTGCCATCGGTCTTCTCCAAGGTTGCCCCATCCACAAAGATCCTCAACTTCTTGAGGTCCACTCTTTGCACCTCACCCTCATGAAACCTAAAGTCTCCCCTCATGATCCTGACCTTGTCCTTCACCCTTAAAGGCATACTCCTAACTCCATACTTCTCTCTCAAATCCTTTGAGAGGGGAGCAGAAACCATCTTCTGTCTCTTGTGTAGCGGTGCCTTGAAGAGGCTCTTTCTCTGCTTTCTTCTTTGTTTTGACTTCATTTGCTCACCTAAACAATTATGGAGGAAACACTCGAGATTTTCAACCATCTCTCTATGGCTTCCTTAGCCACAGGACCTCTTATTTCAGTTCCCTTTGGGACTCCATCAGGACCTGTCACAACTGCAGCGTTATCCTCGAACTTTATTCTGGTACCATCGATTCTCCGATACTCCTTCCTCTGCCTGATGATGATGGCATTCACTATTTTTTTTCTGATCTCTGGCTTTCCCTTCTTCACAGAGGCATAAACCATGTCTCCCACACCTGCCTTTGGATACCTTCGGAGGACTCCCTTGTACCTGTAAACAGAGACTATCTCCAATTCTTTAGCTCCTGTATTGTCTGCACAGACTAACCTAGAACCTGTAGTTAGGGACCTTATAGGTCTCACTGCAGACCTCCCACGAGTGGCTCCTGCACCCTTTTTAGCCATCAAATCACCTCTAGAACAACAAAGCTCTTCATCTTACTCAAGGGTCTACACTCTGCAATCCTTACCTTCTCTCCAACCTTTGCATTGATACATGTGGGATTGTGGGCTGTTATCTTGTTGGTTCTCTTCTCGTACCTCTCATACTTTGGAAGGTAGCGTACGTGTTCCCTCTCAATCACCACACTTTTCATCATCTTGTCACTTTTCACTACTCCTTCAAAGATGTTACCTCTGACTTTGAGGCTTCCATGAAAGGGACAGTTTGGATCCTTGCAAATTTTCTTTGGTTTTTTTACATCCAATCCTATAACCATCAAACCACCTATCTTTTTATCCTATCTTCCAATCTTGAAACCAGACTCTTGCCATCTATGAGTCTCTCACCAACTTTAAGCACCACATTCTTCTTTATCAGTCTCTTTACACCTTTCTCTGTTTCAACTATGAGCATGTTTTGCGTTTCATCGATAACTTTGCCCTTGATTCCAAGGTAGTACCTATTGGTGCTTCTAACAACTTCAACACTCTCGCCTATCATCATCTCACATCTATCATTTCCTCACTTAATCCCTTTTCCATTAAAATTTTCTTCACTTTCTCTTTTTGGTCTCCCTGCAACTCTATTTTGTCGTTCTTTGCAGTTCCTCCAGTGGCACATCTCTTCTTTAGAAGAACCGCAAGCTCCTTGATGTCAATGTCTTTGGAGATTCCCTCCACTATGGTCATGAGCTTCCTATATCTCCTTCTGGTTGTGTAGATTCTTATCTGTTGCTCCTCCATTGCTATCTCTTCACACACACAGAGTTCTTTGGGAAGCCCACAAACTTGACATATCTCGCTCATTCTCTTATACCTCTCTCTTCCTCTGTTATAATGGTTGCAACTCTTGCAATGGTTCTTTTAAGTTCTCCTATTCTCCCAGGATTCTCTGGAGCTACACCTGTTGCAAGGAGTGCTCTCTCTCTTGAATACTCTGCCTTGAGCTCTTGAAGCTTATCGTACATCTCATCTAAAGAAAGTTCTCGAATCTCATCTGGTTTAAGGATTGCCATCTTCCACCTCCTCTTTTTGAGTTTCTTTCAAACTCTCTTCTTCAATCTCTTCTTCCTCTTCCTTTTTCTTAAATCTGATGTTGTCTGGAAGCACAACCCCAGGAGGCATTATTTTCACCACAACGCCCAAAACTCCAAGCTTTTTCTTGGCAGTGGCATATCCAACACTCACAAAATCTAAGGCAGGTTGCCCACACTTTTTTAGATAACCGTCATAGAATCTCACAGACCTTGATCTCCCACCTGTCAACTTACCAGAGATGACTATTTCCACTCCCACAGCTCCAATCTCCATCACTTTTCTAATGGTTCCATATGCCACACGTCTGAAGTTTATTCCACGCTCCAACTGATCAGCAATCCTTGCAGCCATGACGTTGGCATTCAACTGGGGTTTTTCTACCTCCTCCACCTCAATCTGTGGATTCTCAACGCCAAACTCCTCTTCGAGCTGAGCTGTTAGCTTCTTTATACTTCTTCCCTTTCTTCCAATGACCCTTCCAGGTCTCTCTACCTTCACCACGATTCTCGTGCCTAAGGGACTTCTCTTGATGTCCATTCCAACATAGCCTGCTCTTTGAACAGAGTTTGCCACAAACTCATCCAAAGTTGCATTCTTCACATTCTCCTCGATGAATCTTCTCTCTATAGCCACTAGATCTCCTCCACCACTATCTCGATGTTTACAGTCTCATGATTGTAAGGGGTTGCTCTGCCATATGCTCTTGGAATGAAGCTTTTGAAACATCTCCCTTTGTAGGCTGAGGTATGAAGGATTCTAAGCCTTGCTCGATCCAGTCCCTTGTACTCAGCGTTGGTTTCCACCTCATCTATGAGTTTCAAAATAGCTTTGGAGGCTTTCACTGGATATCTTCCTGCATCCCACTTTAAAAGCTTTTTGTGTCCAACTTTTATGTTGTGTTTTCTAAAAGGAACAGCTCTTTTTTTGTCTACAACATCTTCCAAGTATTCTTTGGCTCTCTCGCACCTCTTACCCTTAATTTCTCTCAAAATCTCAACACAGTGCTTTGAAGAAATTCTGAGTTCCCTACCAAAGACCTTTGCAGTTTTGGTTTCATCCACAGTCAAGGAGTATCCCATTTCTTCACCTACTTCAATGGAACATAGAGAGAGGACTTGGTGGCGCCAATTCCTGGAGCAGAGTGTTTCACTTTTTTTCTTGAGAGTGAGAACTCCCCAAAGTAATGTCCCAACATTTCAGGTTTGAGCTCTACTATTTTGTACTCCTTCCCATTGTAAATTCCCACCTTCAGACCTACCATCTCTGGAAGAACTACCATGTCTCTAGAGTGGGTCCTCACTATCCTCTCTATCCCTCTCGAGAGTTCTTCTTTCGATTTGCGCAACTTTTCTAAGAGCTTTCTCTGCCTAGGGGCAAGCCCCTTTCTCAAGGTTTTTCTCTGTCTTGCAGGTAGCAGTTCTATAAACTTGTCCATGGACATTTTCTTGAGCTCTTCAATTTCATAGCCCCTGTAGGTAAAAACCTTTCTTGCCATTTCACTTCCTCCCGGTTCTCTTGGCACCTACAAGCCCCACCTTTCTTCCTGTAGGAGCCTTTTTGGATATGGTTTTGGATTTTCCAATTCTGTCATGCTGTCCTCCTCCAAAGGGATGATCCACAGGATTCATGGAAACTCCACTCACATGTATGTGAGAGGCTGCCTTACTTCTTAAAATGTGAAATTTCTTTCCAGACTTTAGAAGAGGTTTCTCTTTTCTCCCTCCTCCAGACACCACCCCAATGGTGGCTCTGCATCCTCCTTGAAATACCCTCATCTGTTTTGAGGGGAGCTGTACCACAGTTTTTCCCTCTTCATGGGATACCACAGTGGCATAGGTGCCTGCGGAGCGAACGAGCTTTCCCCCATCTCCAGGTTTTACCTCAAGATTGTAGATGGGGACACCCTCGGGGATATCTCCCAAAGTCAGGATGTTTCCGATCTCACACTTCCCTTCACCCACAAGTATTCTCTGACCAACCCTTACTCCCTCTGGAGCAAGAATGTAGCCCTTTCCTCCGGAATCGTATGAAACCTGGAGAATGACTCCAGATCTTGCAGGATCGTTTAGGATATTTTTAACGACTCCAGATCTTTTTTCTTGAGGGTATGATATATCGTACTTGTACCTACTACTTGGTGCTCTGTACTTCAAAGACCCTTTTCCTCTTCTCTGTGCTCTCAATTTCTTACCCATTCAACCACCTCTAAAACACCCCAATCTTGGTGGCAACCTCATCTGCCAGATACTCTTCTTGAAGCCTTACATAGGCTTTCTTTCTTCCATCTGGCGTTATGCTGCATGAAACCTTCAAGACCTCTACTTCATACAGTTGCTCCACAGCACTCTTTATCTCCTTCTTTGAGGCCTTTTGTGAAACTATAAAAACCAACACGTTGTCCTTTTCCATTAAAGCCACCGTCTGTTCAGAGATTAGAGGATGGTAAACGATGCTCTGTGGATCTTTCATCTAATCCCCTCCAGATAGAGTATGGCTGATTTTGTCCAAAGGGTAAGCCTTCCTGGATGTGTTCCTGGAGCCAAATGTTCTGCAGAAAGGTTTTCAACCGCAACCACATCCACCCCAGGGTGATTCCGAACACCCTTTTCAACCTCTGCTTTTTTCGAGACAACTATCAGAGGACCTTTCTTTTTCTTGTACTTCCTTCCCCTCATCTTGCCCTTTCCAGCCCTCACCTTCTTCTTCTTGGCTCTTAAAACATCCTTCCAGACCCCAAGGTTTTCCAAAACCTCTTTTGTTTCAGAGGCTTTCCAGATTTCCTCAAACTTGTCCTCCACTATCAAGGGAATTTCCTTCACTTCCTCTATTCTATGTCCCCTCTCTTTCACGATCTCAGGATCTTTTGACATGGAGATGGCTGATTTTATGGCAAGCCTTCTCTCCTTCTTGTTTATCTTCTCCGACCTTATCTTGTAAACCTTGGGTGGATGAGCTCTCCTTCCTCCAACAGCATTTGGGACAAAGGCAGCCCTTCCTCTACCAGATCTAGTTCTCGGGGTTCTTGCAAGTCCTCTCCCCTTCCCAGGCCATCTGACCGAAGCTCTCTTTCCACTCATGGGATTTGGACCCCAGGGTTGGATTCGATGGCTCATGGAGGCAAGCACAGCCCGCTGTATGAGGTCGACTCTATACTCGGTCTCAAAGACAGATGGAAGCTTTATCTCTTCTATCACTTCTCCATCCAAAGAGTAAACGTTAGCCTTCATTTCAAACCCCCTGCTTTGAAGCTTTTGAGATGTAGGTTAGCCTCGGAGGCTCTCTTGAAAGGTGCTTGGGAGGTCTTATGGCACCTCTCATTCTCACCAACCTCTTTGAAGGTCCTGGAATGCTCCCTTTTATCAAAGCGTAATAACTTCTCAATATGCCATAGTTCAAAAACCCTCCATTGGGAGTGACATCAGCATGTTTAGCCTCGTTGATCTTTAGAATCCTCTTGTTTATCTCTGTTCTTGACTGGTAACCCATCTGTCCTGCAAAGGGAACGGTCCACATCACCTTGTGAGGAGACCAAGGACCTATACTTCCCACATGTCTTCTCATGTCGTTGGTCTTTCTGGATTGAATCTTCACCCCCCATCTCTTCACCACACCTTGAAATCCCTTTCCCTTGGTTACAGAAGACACATCGATATAATCTCCTTCCTTGAAGACATCATTTATGGTAATTTCTTTTGAAAGGATACTTAAAGAGTACTTCAACTTCTCCTCAACATTTTCTCCACCAAGTCCACACTCTAAAAGCTCAGGTTTTTTCTTGAGCTTTATCAATCTGGGCTGGGTACATACAACGACTCTCACATCATCTACATCCTCAAATTTGAATTTCTTTTTCTTCTTGGGAGGAATCAAGACCCGCTCCAAGTCAGATGGAAACTCAGCCCAAATCTCTCCCAAAACCTTCAATCCTTTCTGAGTTCTCTTGTAAGCCCTCACTGCACAGACATAAACTGGGGGGGTTTCAACTATGGTGCAAGGAACAAAAATCTCTTTTCCACTGCTTAAAACATAGGGTCTGTCATCTATCTTTAAAATGTGAGTCATTCCAGCCTTGTAACCAGGAAAATCTAAAACCCGAGCTTCCGCTATCTTCTTCCATCTTTTTATTTTTGGAGTCTGAGACTTTGCCCTCTTTCTCGGAGAGTAAGCCAAAGACCCTCTTCTGGGTCTGTGTTTCCTTCCCATATATGCACCTACAACCTATATGAATAATTGAAAGAGAATTTTAGAAAGTTCTCTTCAAATCCAATTCTATTTTGAAACATCTTAAAAACTCTGAATGAAATTGCGTTAATTTCATTCAAGCTTAAACTTTTTACCTTTGTTTGGTCAATTCAACGCCGAATTACCGCCCAATTTTTTTGGTGCTTTCCATTTATAAAGTTATCGGTTGGTTTTGAGATTTGAGTTTTTTTAAAGTCAAAGACCTATCTGGCATTGACTGATAAATCAAAACATATTTCAAAGTCCAAGTATGTTTTGGGGAGATGATTTATCAGAAAACTCCCTCCTCACCAAAATATTTATAAACAAAGCATATATCTTATATCATGTTGGACAACTTTGAGCGATTTGTGACACATGGAGCCTTGAACATGAATAAGACTTCTCTTATTATATTTCTTGGCTTGTTGATCTCTCTGTGCACTCCCTTAACCTTTGTTAAGGCGAATCCAGGACTTCATGTAAATGTTCCACAATCCCCTCTCAATCCAGGACAGCCAGTAAAAATAGAGTATTATACAGATCCTGGAGAGGATGGGACGATTCAATTGGACATCACAAAACCTCCCTTATTAGCCATCTTTTGGCAAAGTGGACCTATGCCGATAACCGGAGGGCTTCTAAACGATATAACCGCCCCAGGCTTCAACGATCCAGGGACATATACCGTATCTGCATCGGTAACTCTTTCAGGGAGTGGAACGTTATATGCCAGTACAAACTTTGAAGTTGTGGGAGTAGGCCCAGGACCACCGCCATCGCCAGGTTTTGATTTTAACTTGGAGGTATCGCCTCCAGTCTTAGAAGTTGGAAAGGGTGATACTGCAAACTACCAGATCCACATCACATATGGCGATCCATCGTATAGTGGAACCATAATCAACATTCAAGTAATGAGCTTGGGTCCTGGTATGGGATGGCATTCAACACCTGGTGGTCAACTTTCCATTACCACTTCATCTGCCACACCTCCAGGATCCTATACGTTCGACATAGTCGGGGAGGCTCAAGGCGTTGTACGCCAGACGACCGCCACCCTCATAGTAACAGAAGGTCCACCTCCAGAAGAACCACCACAAGAGGAGCCTCCACCTGAACAACCGCCAGAAGAACCTCCTCCTGAGGAGCCAGAGGAACTGGAACTGGACAGTGATGGAGATGGCTGGTCAGATGAGGATGAGAGAAGAATTGGAACAGATCCAAACAAAAAGGACACAGATGG